>JAQFVO010001004.1 GCA_027942505.1 Endozoicomonas sp.
GAATAGTATCTGGATAACCCGGATCAATGGAGGCTATTGAGCCTGTCTCAAGGCTGGCTAAGGATGCTGTTCGCTGATCCAGGGTTGTTGAAGGGATCGTGCCGGGAGAATCATCACCAAAAATTTTCTTTTTGATGGATGAAACAATGTCAACAACTCTGCCACAGAATCGACCGAAAGCCCTCACGGGACGTTTAATTAATTCAATCAGGTTTGATGCTGTAGCTGAGATGGTGTTGTAAAACCCAGACACAGACCCCCCCAGCCTTCAAGTGCCTTATTTTTACTCCAATAATAGAGCATCTTTTAACATATCAATCACTAACCAGTTTGTTGGGTGAATTAACCCTGATTTTGCTGATTGTGTGAAGTCTCAGGGTGGACATTAAGGAATTACAGTACATTCAGGGATTCAGAATGATTGTCACAAAAAGAGGAAGTTTTTCAGGGGCAATTCCTCTGTGTCTTCGTGACTTTGTGGTTCCTTTCTTTTCAGAATCTTTTGCATCAACCTCCTTCGCAAGGACGGCTGTATTGGTATCAATCTTAGGGAGTTTCCCTGAAATAATTTCCACATTACAGGACGCTTACCGAGCCCAACCATTTGTGCTTTTGCGGGCAGCGCACCCCTGAAAATGTGGAAGTTATTTAAGGACAGTTATTTTCAATCCCTTAGCGGCACTGGTTACAAAAAATGGGGTCATTGATGGTCCCAAATTAACATATTTCCATTTTCTTTTATTACTGTCAGAATGGTTTGGAGTCTTGGTCTTTTTCTTCTAAGTGCCTAAGTATCTCTGGGTTTACTCTGGCTGCTTCAAGGATGAATTTGTTATCCTTTGTTAGGTTATCACTGGCATAATCTATTGCTGTTTCATCTTTCATGATCGCAGTCATAACCACTTCATAATTACTTCTTGGCAACTTTCCGGCAAACTTAAGGTTACAACCCTGTCGTTTAACAGAAGTCAATACAACATCATTGTCTTCTAGCAAAGGACCTTCAACTAAACGCAGATTTTTTGGATAGCGCTGTAGCATGGCTATAACGGTAGATTTATCATTCTGAACATCTATACCTGCGAACAAGAAAGCTTTTTCATGACTTATAATGGCATCAATTGCAATTGATTTATTATTTCTTAAATCATCTGGCAAATTCTCAAAGAGACTGATTGAGTAACGGCTTAATTTTTTCATAAAGTCAATATTTGAGAATTCTTCAGAGTATTTCTGTTTTACGAAACTGTATATACGTTTATCAATTTGTGGACGAGTGATGAGCATAATGAACGCCAGCTCCTTTTTGACTCTTTCGGCATCAGACTGCAAAGGAGCTGTTATTTCTGTGAACCACTGATCGAGCGCATCCAGTAATTGTTGCTCAGAGTCCCACCTTTGATATTGGAACCTCCAGGCAAACGATTGTCCTGCGTTAAAGAAAATCTGGTGCTCCATACTGTATGCAGTTTGAACGTGTTGAGCATTTTCTATACAGTCTCGATCAAGGCCTTGATGGCTCAAACAAAGCTTGAATATGAAATCATTTTTACTGGGATCATCCTGGCTATCTCTGATCATCTTTTCAACAATTGTGTAGTCCCACTGCCACATGTCATCGCGTCCTGTGATATTTATACAATTGATTGGTAAGTCAATGTTTTTCAGTGTTGGCAAGAATTTTGTGAATGACAGAAAATGCTCTTTCAAGGCCTTTGTTGATTCAATATGCCGCAGTTCAATGGTCAGGACATCGGTGGCATGATTGATCCGGGTGGTCATATTCTGCACATTTTTACCGGCCAGCTTTACTTGAATCGCATGAGCCAGATACCAGAATCGTTTCAGTTTGCCTTGTCTGTGAGAAGACGACATATCGTCCGAAAAGGTAAATTGCAGCTTACGTCCCTTGCCACCCTCGCTATGTTCGAACATGGCCAGGGTGCAGGCATGCACTCCCAATCTGATATTGGCAATGCAGGCTGTGGGCAGATTGAGGACAACCAATTTATTTATCCAGATGCTAGAAGCATGTTGAAAAACACTGTTGAGGGCTTCTTTTATGGGGTCTGTTAGCAAAGACTCTGATTTCTCTGAGCAAAAGTTGGAAATGATTACGCCACCTGTTTTTTCCACAACACCCTGACCACTGAGGGATGCTACCGGCTCAAGAGCGGCAATAAATTGTTTATGGATATAGAAAACCAAATCATGAGCACTACAGATACGTCCAACGAGAGGAGGATGTCTTAGCCGTTGCAGTTCGTTTATCAGTGTCTCTGCGTCCCTAAGCCATTGTTGATAGTCTATTGGCTGTTCCGGTAAGGCTTGCTGGGTCAGCATTGGGCTAGTGATCTTGTTTGCCAGATTTTGTGCCTGACTCTTTATGGTTGCCAACCGCTCTTTCAGGGGTTGGATTTCGTTCAGAAAGGGTGTCAACGTTGCCGGGAGTAGGTCTTCTGATTCTGCACCTGCTCTGTACAGGTGCAAGAATCTCTCGTAGCCGTCAACCAGGTTCTGGCTGTCTTGCAGAAAATTCTCCACCTCACGTTTCAGGGCCTGCAGGACCTGTGCTCTGCAGGGGGACATACTCAATAACGTGTTATTGCCCGGTGCACAGCATAAATCCAGAAGCCGGCCGCGCAGAAAATAATTCAGCACCCGTTGATTTTGTGCGTGCAGCCAGAGAAATCCCTGTTCCACCCTGGTAAAAGTGGGGGCGCAGGGTTTATTGGCGGCAGACGTCGTCAGGGCAGTGGTATAGTCCAGGGTTGATTTGGTATAGCGGGTATTCCAGTGTGCTGTTTGGTCGCCGTCCAGAAGATAGGCTCCGGTGGTTTTTTCAAAGTTGCCGGCTATCAGGGTTACCCTGGATGGGGATTGCGGTTTTTCCCCGGTGAAAGGAGCGTCTGATCTTATGCAGGGCTTGCCAGACTGTCTCAGCGTAATGGCGATATGGTCATTGTTGCCCCCGTTCTTGAAGACATAACCGCTGGCCCGATTGATAATTGCCGGTTCCAGCATCCAGAGATCAGCATTGACGGCGTGAATAATGGCACCTTCAGGTATGGTCGTTGGGTTATCCACCGGTTTATCCACGTAATACACTTCGCCCGTGGCCAGCCCTTCACTGACCAGATCGCCGGCACAGAGCGGTTGGGCCGGTGGATTGCCACTGAAGCTGGCAGCACCGGTAAGGGCGGTGAGTGGGCGCACCTGAACCATGTAGAGCTGGTTTTCCCGATCCACCGCAAACTCAACATCCACAGGGCAGCCAAGCAGGTTTTCCAGTTGCACAATATAGCCCTTGAGTTGCTCGGGGATGCCCTTGGGCAACTCTTCTGCCGATGGCCCTTCGTGTTTCTCTTCGGTG
>JAQFVO010000187.1 GCA_027942505.1 Endozoicomonas sp.
GTGGTTGTCAGCTTATGCAGGAAGCCCTTGCGACTGTCTGCAATTTTGGCGTGAACTCTGGCCACCTTCAGTTTTGCTTTTTGGAAGTTTGCCGAACCTTTCTGCTTCTTGCTCAGGCGACGCTGGTACTTTGCCAGCCTTGCCTGATTCTTGCAGGTATGTCTTGGATTGCCGGATTTCCAGCCGGTAGAGGTGGCAACGGCATCCTTGATACCAAGGTCAACCCCCACGCTATTACCAGAAGCCGGCAACTTCCTAACAACTGCATCGCAAAGCAGGGAGACAAAGTAACGACCGGCGCAATCTTTAGAGACTGTCACGGTTGTTGGCTTGTCTGGAATTACTCTGCTCCAGCGAATGTTCAACGGTTCCTTGTGCTTCGCCAGTGTCAACTGACCGTTGACCCACTTGAATGCAGAGCGGGTGTATTCAGCGCTTTGAACAGAGTGTTTCTTCTTGAATGTTGGGTACTTTGCCCTGCCATCCCAGAAGTTTTTAAACCCTGTTTGCAGGTGCCGGAGTGTTTGTTGAGTGGGTACGCAAGAGATTTCGTTAAGCCAGAAATACTCTGGGTTTTTCTTCAGAGCAGTAAGAGCGCTGGACGATTCGTGATAGCCAATGCGCTTTTGCTCGTTATACCAAGCGTCAGACCTGAACCGCAAAGCCCAGTTATAGACAAAACGTACACAGCCGAACGTGTGAGCAAGTTGTCGCTCCTGTTCGGCTGTCGGGTAAAACCTGAATTTGTACGCTTTCTTAATCATTCTCACACAATATCATGCTTAAAGGCCGCAGCCAGCCTTGTCAGTGGTCCGGCATTCCGGCTGGTCGCATTCCTCCCCCAGCTAGTTCGCTGGGGGTATCCAGCGAGAATTAGTTAGATGAGCGAGGAATCCTGGTGATGAACCGCTCTACCGACCATCCCCCGGACACCTTGACCTGACGGACGATTAACTCCTGCTGCTACAGGCATTGCTGAAAAAACATTTGCCCGATATAGAAGTCTGGGCTTATGGCTCCAGAGTCAATGGCAAGGCCCATTTCGCATCGGATCTTGATATGGTTGCCTTTGCCGGCCCGGAACAGGCGTTGGCGATCGCTGAACTCCGGGAGGCATTGGAAGAGAGTAGCCTACCATTTCGGATCGATCTTTTTGTTTGGTACCAGGTGCCTGAGAATTTCCGAAAAGTGATTCGGGAAAAGTATGTTGTTATTCAATAGACGTTTGGTTGTACTGCCTTTCCACAGCGGTTCTAAATCAGGTTAAACATCATTGCGGCTCACTACTGAAGAACAAAACGCTATTAGAAAAGTGATTTATCAGGCAGATCCTGAGGCACAAGTATGGTTGTTTGGCTCAAGAGTTAATGACCAGGCAAAAGGAGGGGATATTGACCTGCTTATCCTTTCCAAAAAAATAGGTTTGAAAGACAGGACAAGTATACGGTTGGCATTGTACGAGCTTATCGGAGAGCAGAAAATTGACCTGGTGATTGCTGCTGACGATACTGACCCATTCACCCGTATTGCGCTGGCAGAGGGAGTCCGGCTATGAGTTGGGGGTCAGACAAAAAGCAGCAGACAGGAAAAAAAACAACGACAGGATCCTTTTGTTGGAACAACAGTTGTTGGCCATGGCACAGATAGAGGCCTTGCTAAAATGGTCTCTGGAACGCTGCCAGCCCATACCAATGACTGCTGGCCAGAAACTGGCACTGGAAGATTTGGAAAAATTCGAATCACTCACTGCGCGTTTTGCCCGGTTTAACGATATTCTGTTGCTGAAAATATTCCGTTTGATTGACGCCATTGATCTGGATGATGTCGGCACCGTCAGAGACAGAATCAACCGTGCAGAGAAAAAAGGATTAATTGAGGATGCCCAGCGGTTTATCGAAATTCGGGAATTGCGTAACAGTATCGCTCACGAATACCAGCCAGAAGCGCTAAATGTCATATTTACTGAAACATTGCAGGCGACCCCCGATCTTCTGGATGTTGCTGAACGGGTGCGTAAGTACTGCCTGAGATATGGTTCCTGAAAGTTTCAAAGAATAATGACAGGTCAATACCATTGAGAATCACAAGCGAACAGGCGGACCATATTTGCAATGTGCTTCAGCATTACTTTGGTACCAAAACAGATATCTGGCTCTTTGGCTCCAGAGTTGATGATAATCAGCGTGGTGGAGATATTGACCTCTATATAGAAACCGACCTGCAAAGCTCGGAAGCAGTTATTGATGCCAAACTCCACAGCCTGGTGGACAACAAACAGCAAATCGGTGACCAGAAAATTGACTTGGTCATTTATCGACACGGAAAACCCCGGGAAGCGATTCACCAAGAAGCCAGAAATACCGGGATTCAACTGAATGGCAACAGAGCAGGGCAAAGGAATGAGTAGCAGACGACAAATTGCAGACGTTATCGGGCGTACACTCTGGATCTGTGACCGTCATGCCTTGCGGCTTGAATGGGTGATGGGCGAAGTGAAAAGCCTGTTTCCATTGGATGCCAAAGTGTTTGAGAACCTTGCCCCAACTGAAGTGGCGTACATGGATCAATTTGCGACCCGATTCAGTAAATTACAGGATGCCATGGGAGCAAAACTCTTTCCTCAGGTGTTGGATTTGGTGGGAGAGCAGGGCGCGTTGAATACCTTTATCGACAAGCTCAATCGGTTGGAAAAAATAGGGGCGATTGATAATGCAGCCCAATGGCCTTTATTTCGTGAGATGCGCAACGCTTTTGCCCAAGACTACCCGGAAGACAGTGAACTGAATGCCGAGATGTTGAACCAGGCCCAGGGAAAAATCATGAATGCCCTTGCTATAGCTGGAGTGCAGCACCACTTATGGCTTTGAGCTCAAGGACTATAAAATAAGCAAATTCGCTCAACTCCAGTAAGCGCAGGCTCCTCAAAGAAAGTGATATTTTTACCCTTGGCTGACTAGCTCTAGAAAGTTAGTAGACACTACTCGATTGAGTGCTATAAAAGTCGATGGCTTTCATGATTTTTTTCCTGGTTCCTGGAGACTTATGGTCTGGGCTTGGAAGAAAGCAGGTAGATATCATGAACAAAAAGCCCACCCTCAGCGAAATCGCCCAAGCTGACCACGGCATTCTGATGAGCAAAGCATACCCCATATGCTGATGGAAAACCCCGACAGCGTTCTCCAGCAGCGAGGCCGGGATATGCAGCTTTATGATGAGTTGCTGCGGGACGACCAGGTGAAACCCTGCTTTCAGCAACGGCGGCTGGCGGCTACACAGTCTGAGTGGGACGTGGAACCGGCCAGTGAAAAATGCTTCTTTTTTTTGGGCGGTTG
The DNA here is from genome assembly GCA_027942505.1 of Endozoicomonas sp. Lineage (GTDB taxonomy): Bacteria > Pseudomonadota > Gammaproteobacteria > Pseudomonadales > Endozoicomonadaceae > Endozoicomonas. Next base: position 3,333 of record JAQFVO010000187.1, read on the forward strand.
TTGGGTGATAATTCAAGATTCAAGACCTGAAATGGGTTTTCTTTATTAAACATCCGAATATTCTCGCAAGCAAGTTTACGCCCAAAAAGCCAGAACCAACGACAATTTAACACCAAATATTTAAACGACGATTAATTTATAAAAACTCAGTTTAATTTCATTCACCAAAAAATATTATTTTTTTGTCGCTAACTACTCATTAAGAGCTATGATTTACCGGGTTTAATGCAAATCAACTTTAATGCTAAACAGTCAACCCATCATCGTAATACTAATGTCGTTTACTTAATTAGAAGGTAGTAACAGTATGATATCCGGCAATGTTCATACAAACCCCGTGACCACCTTTCAAGTACCTAACGCAGGTGTTAACACGACATCCTCTTCGATGTTTGCAGCTCGGTCCGTCAAACCGGAATCGGCCGATGATTTAAGGCAGGATATGCTGCACTTAGCCGGTGGTGATTAACAACGGGCCGCCCTACTCGAAGACGTTGCTAAAGACGGTGGTAAAGCCCGGTTCAAGCAGCTATTAGAACGCCTTCGTGATGCCAGCGGCGAGCCTGACAAACCAAGAAGCAAGTTCACACCGGTCTACGCCCCCGAGAATCAATTCGAAGCAAGATCTTATGAAGAGTTAACCAGTAACCATAAGTATGTGAGAGTCGGTGATGCAAATCCAAATCATCTGCAAGAGAGAGAAAACAAAGACGGGGAGTCAATCTATAAGTTCAAAACTCACGTTCGCAGCGGGAAATCCCTGTCTTTAACAAACAATATTGAGTTGTCCAATTGTTTTTATACCCATGGAAAAGGTGGTTACGCCCAAAACCTGGTTAATTCAGTGTATCGTCCCAATCCTGAGTTGGCCAAGCGGACCGGTGCCTACCTGAACGAATGCCCCGGAATTGGGAAATTCTCTTACTCCGTTGAGTTTGATGCCAACATCAAGACCAAAGGCATAGCCAATGCCACGATTTTTCGATTGATTCCCCACTCTGAAGGGCTGTTTTTCATCGATGGCAAAAATACCATCCGCACACTGAATGTGGAAAGAAACAGTGTGGAAGATTACGATCGGTTAGTGGACAGAGGCAAGCGCTTCGGGCAAAGCGGTCAATCGCCATTTACTATCAATGTTGAGAATCATAATGGTGACCATTTCCTGACCATCAAGGCTGGTTGTGATTATGCTCAGTTTAAGGATGCAGATAATCGTTGTGACATCCCCTTTGAAGGTGCACAAACGCCGCTGTTCACCGCAACATGCTGCCAAGAGGGTGACCGGCAACTACAGGACACCAAGTATCTGTACGTGGCGCCGCTTGAACAAGGAGGCTGGTTCAACGTCAAGTTCCGCATATTCATGCCTGACTTCTATTGGAAATCAAACACAGCCATCATTGGAACCAAGGTAAATATCTTGATCAATGGTGAGGATTCAGTGAATACCAACGCCCGGGTCGGCAATAACAACTGGAAAGCTGGTGAATCATACAAGGCCGGCAAATGGAGTATCAGTGAGCCATCTGGCTACCATGTCCAGTTCGGTATTGCCAATGCCTCGGGTGAAATGGTGGTCAAAATACAGGATCCCAAGATAACGTCTTATAAGTCAGAGTCCTCAAAAAATGACACCCCATTCCCAGATCTGGCTGCTACCAGTTACGAATTTATTTCCGGCGAATGTCAAGCCAATAGTAACTACCCTAACACACTCGATGGGGTACTGGATAAGCTCGAGGCACAAGGAAGGCTGGATTAGGTACGCAATGGTGCTGTTCATTCCCACGTTTTGAAACCCGCCGGGGTATCTACGGGTATCCCGGGTTCAGACTCCCCATCACCACCAAAGAAGAAAGAAGAAAAAAAGAAAAAAATAAAGGACACCCATTTTTATTTTCTGCCTATTATCCTTTTTTGATGAAGAACTGGAATGTAAATGGAATTAAAAAAGATGAAAAGAAAGATAAAAAGGACGTCAGTTTTATCTTTGAATAGTAAGCACAACAGTTACTTCACTACAGGCATCGCCTTGGCGGAAGATATAAAGAGTTCCCCAATATAGTGAGAACCCACCACAGCCACTTGATGGCTTGGCAGAAGACTAACAACAGAGAGTGAGGGGAGACCTCAGATGGAGGAGTTATAAAGAGAACTGCTTGCAGTTATGCCGTGAAGCCACTGCTTCCCCAGACTTTCTGCATAAACCTTCAGTGAGCGTAACTTGCTTGGCCTTGTCCTTGGGTTTATAGGGCCTTGCCGGCATTATCGAGCAACCAAAGTGTTCAGCCATGTGCAGGTAGC
>JAQFVO010000192.1 GCA_027942505.1 Endozoicomonas sp.
TGTACTCGCAACAGGTTGTTGGTGAGAAGATCCATTGTCGTATGAGGCTCGACGGCAGCAGGACTGACCGTTGAGAACCTGCCGGGAAATGCTTCCTTCAGTGCATCATATACAGCTTGCGATGAGCCGTCCTGAATAAGAATGTGCTCAAATTCTGCAAATGGACTGTCTTCATCAAACGCCATGACTTTGCGGGAAAATATTTCCAGAAACTGTACCCAAAGCCACGGGACAAGAGTAGGCAGAGCGTCTTTTTTAGCTTGATTTATCCAGGAATGACAGGAGATATTCAACCCCGTTAACTCGTTAAATTTACGGTGTAGATCCGCCTGGGTATCACAGTTTCCATCACCCGCGAGGGCATCGATCAGTGAGAGGATAAGGTCCAAAGGACGTATATCTCGCTGTCGTATAGTAAAACCAGGCTGTTCCGCCATACTGAAAAGTTCTGACCGGTCGAAACAGGTCAGCAGTTTTTTTTAACCAATCTACTATTTGCAGTACTCATCTTGTTCAGTCCACAGTAGTGGTTTGAGTAGCTTTATTGTGGCTGTTCAAGATGAGTTCTGCACTGGGAGTGCTGCTTTACTGGGCTTAATGTCTACCCTAAGATTTATTGTTAGTAATCACCCTGTGTGCGTGACAAAACCCTAAGCAAGGTCTGAAATCCAATCGGATCATTTTTTAAACCTTGGTTTTTCAAGCAGAGAATGTCTGAACAGAGCTTTGGCTAGCCGCATTGCTTATTCACAGGGAGTTCTTTCGCTTCACCATAGTGCCTGTGACCAGAAATCAAGCACCAGGCAAATCTAAACGACGGGGATAAACACTCCCTGCCATGCAACAATAACCACCAGATAGTTGACTGCCAAACCGCCAGTTAGTTCCATGCAGAGTGTGTGTCTATCAAGGTTCAGCCAGTTTGCAGCTGGATGATATGACAAAAAATCTAATTCCTGAGCCTATGATTAATAACGGACGAAACAGGAAATGAGGTACACAGTTCCTGGTCCCATCAATGATCCTGTCGAACACCCTGATCAACCATTGTGAATTTTTTCGGCCCAATCGAAGAGGATGCGCTTCATTCGCTCAAGGCTAACCGGCTTGTCGA
>JAQFVO010000226.1 GCA_027942505.1 Endozoicomonas sp.
GTCCTTCGTGGTTCAACGCTTTTTTGCTTTTTGCGACAGTCTCTACAGGGGGGGTGTCCTTTTTTTACCCTTTTTTGGCTCCTTAGAACTGTCCTCAAATAATTTCCACATTTCAGGACGCATCCCGCAAAAGCCTGACCGTTTCTGCTTTTGCGGGAAGCGCCCCTGGAAATGTGGAATCCTGCTGCAGCAATCTCAAGTATCCAGTGTTGCCTGCGGTAGTTTAAATGCCCCGAGCCCCGGCAAAATATCCAGCCGGATGTTCTCAACGGCCACGGGGCCAATGCTGTCTACTGCGGCAGCAATAATGTCGGGATCATCCCACAAAGAGAGGTCGACAAAACGCAGGGCCTGACCATTGTTATGCAGGGCAAGGGTGACCAGAGGTTTATCGCTGCGTAAACCGGCTGGGGCAAATTCCAGCGCCAGACCGTTTTGTTGCACCGCGATGGCCACAATCTGTGTATGGGTCCGTAGCTGCTTATGAACATACTGCAATGCCATACCGTCGTTGCGCAGGGCCAGTTCCACCACATCCGGGTCTGCCCGCAGTGATTCATCGGCGTGTTCCAGCGCCTTGCCGTTGCTGGCAACGGCAAGGCACACCACATCACGATCACCGCGCAGCCTGGCACTGGCATGCTCAAGCTGCTCCCCATGATCGTTCAGCACCATACTTACCAGGTCGGTATCATCTCGAAGCCCCCTGCTGACAAACCTGAAGCTTTTGTAATTTCTCTTCAGGGCGATCACCATAAGTGCTTTATCGCCGTAAAAGGAAGGCAGCAGATAAGAACTGATATCATCGTTCAGTTTCTGGTTGGACACCGCCAGACGGGCAAAATCGGGGTTAGTGCGAATCGACTCTGACGCACACACCAGGGCACTGCCGTTGCGTTGCAGGGCAGCAGTGACGATGTCTGGATTACCCTGTAAGCGTTTACTGGCGTGCGCCAGAGCCGCGCCACGTTTTTTGACGGCGATAAGCACCAGATCAAAGTCATCACGCAGAGTATCTCCGGCATACTTCAATGCTCGCCCGTCTATCGCCACTGCTTGCCTGACCAGCGCTCTATCTCCGCGTAGCCTGGCACTGGCGAACTCCAGGTTGAAGGGATCGCAATTTAGTGACAGCTCCACCACTTCCCGGTCGTTCTGAAACTCAGGCAGCCTTGCCAAATCATCCATTCCACGTCCCTGCTTCAGGCTATCGATGACCATTTGCCGGTACAGCTGATGACTGTCAACCATGCCCTTACAGATCGATAAGCTTGTCAGACAAACACGCCTGGTTCTTTTGTTGGCCAATAAAAACAATTCGTTGAGAAATTGCCGATCCAGTTCCGGCCCCTCGTCAAGGTACTGGAAAAAAAGGGAGTTACAGGTCACCGCCAGAGTGACAAGCTGGCGATAAATGACCGGATCATCAAGTAACGTCGAGCCAATATGGTCAAAAAAGGCATCAGGGCTCAGGTCATTGCGCAACGCCAGGGAAACGATGTCCAGATCGTTTTTAAAGTGCACCGGAGCATGAGCCAACGCCTCCGGGTGACACTTGATAGCAGCCATAACCACTGCCCTCTTGTTGCGCAGCTGTGGCTCAAGAACCCCCAGGATAAGACCATTCTGAGACACCAGCCGCATGGCCGTCGCCTCATCATTGAGCCAGAGCGCCCATTGGCGCACCCAGGGCGCTGCCCTGGGTGGATCAGACAGCAAGAAATGCCATAGCACGGTACGCCTGTGGCTATCGGTTTGGGCTCTGAGCAACCGATCTATCCGACTATTACTGGCGTGTCTGAATATATCAGCCGTTACTTCCAAGTGGGCCAACGCCTTGTTGTGGGTCCAGGGGGTGCGCAGGGATTCGCGTGTGCGGCGGTAGCCAACAAGCCAATAGGCATGGGCAAGAGCTTGCTCATTGGTCTTGGCAAAGGCAGGGTTGGTCAGCCTTTCCCGGATCGCGCTCATACTCCATACCGTCTGACAGCCATCAAGATGGAATTCCCCCCAATACAGGTCCTTGTTACCAAGACTGTGCAGTACCGCAAGCATGTCTATAAACATGCCTTGCATGACTTCAAGAGAGGGTATTCGGGTAAATTCACACAGGATCTGGTGTGACTGATCGTTGTAAACAATATCCGGTGCGCCGAGACTGGCTGTCGGTGGCGATTTGACCAGCGTTTGCGCCAAATACCACAATCGGAGCCACATCCCGGTTTTGTGGGAGTTACCGGCAAAATCTTCACCGTAACGCAGACGCAAGGTGCGTGCTTTGCCCCCCTCAGCCTGCGTCAATAGTTCAATTGAGCAAGCGTGATTCTGCAACTGAATGGCCATTTGCACATAGTCGGGCATAATCAGGACTGTTACCCGACTGGCTGACGACGCCATCAGGGCGTTATAGCATGCTTTGTTTAGCAGTTGTTGCACGGGTGCAGGCGTAAAATCAACAAATGTGATGCAATCTTCCGTTCCCAATAAACCAGTCTGCACAAGTCCCTGCCCTGATGTGCTGGCCACGGGCGCAAGCATGGCCAGAAAACGCTGGTGCAACCATAACACCAGTTGATGGACGCTGTTGATATCCTGCCAGCGTCTGACCACCACCTGCCGTAACAAATGCTCGCTCAGCTGCTGACAACTGTGCAGCCAGTGTTGCAGATTACTATCCCGGCATGGCAATTCAGCGTTGGTGGAAAATGGCTGGGTGAACGTTGCCAATGATGTGCCGACCCATTGGCGAACCTTTGCCAGCTGCTCACCCAGCGAGGTCAGCTCATCCCGACATTGACCATACTCTGGGTCGTCACTGGCCGTTCCCAACATTAGTAACTGTTTATAGCCGGCGAGAAAAGCCTCGACCTCAGCCAGAAAATGGCCGATCTCACGGGCACAGCATTTGATTATTTCTGCCCGCCGGGGGTGCATGCTCAATTGCACCGCTCCCCGTTTTGACAGGCAAAGGTGCATCAACCGCTGCGGGCCCATGAAATCCAGCAGCCGTTCATTGCACTGCACCAGCCACAGGAACAGATGATCCACCCGAGTCTGGTTTTCGGGGGCACTCGGCGGCTGCCATGGTGCCGTACGGGCCATTGCGGCTTGGTAATCGGGGCTTGCACCATCGCCGCTGTTCAGCAGCTCTTGCTGCAGGTCACCGGCCAGTAAAAA
>JAQFVO010000238.1 GCA_027942505.1 Endozoicomonas sp.
TACCAGATCCCGGAAACGTTGTTGTCCATCGACTGCCGTGCGTACCACCAGGGTATTAGCAAAAAAACCGACCAGCGGTTCCAGCTGGGGGTGGTGACGGTTGGCAACGGGACTGCCCACAGCCAGGTCGTTCTGGCCACTGTAGCGACTGAGTAACAGGGCAAAGGCGCTCAACATAACGGTGTATAGCGTGGTCTGCTGGTCACGGGCCAGTTGTTGCAGTTGGCCAGACAGTGCTTTGGTGAGGGTGAACTGGCGGCGTTGTCCCCGGGAATCGAACTGTTGAGGACGGTGATAATCCAACGGCAGGTTGAGCGGTTCCAGTCCGGCCAGTTGCTGCTGCCACCAATGGCTTTGTCGTTCCACCAGGTTTTCCTGCCAAATCTCCTGCTGCCACACAGTGAAGTCCAGATAGTTGATGGACAAAGGTGGTAGCAGAGCTTCCATAGCACTTTTATCGGCGACTCTGACCTGGTAGAGCTCAGCCATCTCCTGGCACAGAATATCCAGCGACCAGCCATCCACTGCAATATGGTGGAACAGGAGCAGCAACACCGGAGACTCTCCGGTATCAAACAGAACCATCCGTAAGGGGTAATCCCGGCTCAGGTCAAAGGGGGTGCTGATTACCTCTGCCAGCGCATCGTCCAGCTGACCTGGCGAAATATAACGATGTTCGACGTTTAGTGTATTTACGCCCACTTGTTGTGTCCGCCTTCCATCGTCATCCATGAAGAAGCGGGTGCGCAAAGCGGGGTGTCGATCGGTCAGCAGTTCCACTGTTTTGATCAGTTGTTCGCCATCGGCCTCGTTATGCAACCGGAGTAGCAGAGGAACGTGATAGGCCGATGTCTCCTGCTCGAACTGTGCGATAAACCACAGCCGTTGCTGAGCAAACGACATTGGTCCATTCGTCAGTCCCCGGGCTGGAATTGGTACTATTTGTTGCGTCAGTTGCGGTGCCAGAGCGGCGATTGTCGGGTACTGAAACAGCAGAGCCACTGGCGCTGCTACCGACAGGTCATTGCTGATCTGCTGGCACAGCCGGATGGCCAGCAGCGAGTCCCCGCCCAAGTGGAAGAAGTTGTCGTGAGTGCCCACCCGCTCAACAGCCAGCAAAGACGCCCAGAGCTGGCACAATCGGGCTTCAGTGGCACTGGATGGGGCAACGTAGTCGTCAGTAACCCGCAGTTCCGGCTCTGGCAGAGCTCGGGTATCCAGTTTGCCGTGAGCAGTCACAGGGAAGTGATCTACGGCTGTGTAAGCCACAGGCACCATGTAGGCGGGGAGTTTCTCTCTCAGCTGCTCTTGCAGCGTTGATTCAACCAGTGGCTGTTGCGCCATGTACCAGGCGACCAGGTAATCATATTGATGTTGATTGCTATTTGATATTTTCTGGCGTGAACGGGGCAATACCACAGCCTGAGCGATCCCTGGCAGGGTCAGCATGGTTTGCTCTATTTCTGCCGGTTCGATACGGTAACCGCGAATCTTGACCTGATGATCAGTACGACCGATGTACTGTAACTCGCCATTGTCCTGCCACTGTACCCGGTCGCCTGTGCGGTAGAGCCGATCGTAACCCAGACTGCGATCGTCTGCTGAGGCAAACGGATTGCTGACAAAGGCGACTTCGGTCAGGTCTGGTCGGCCCAGGTAGCCCCGGGTCACTCCCGCTCCGGCTATATACAGTTCACCGG
>JAQFVO010000258.1 GCA_027942505.1 Endozoicomonas sp.
GCACCGTCGGCAGTGGGTCGTTGATCGCCTGAAAGAACTTTCCAATATTTTTGCCCTGGAAATATGCGCCTACGCGGTGATGTCCAACCATTACCATGTGGTTCTCCATATCAATAGAGGTCTAGCCAAAAACTGGGATACCAGGGAAATTCTTCACCGATGGACCCAATTATTCGCTGGCCCTTATCTGGTCCAACGCTATCTGGCAGGAGACGTTTTGGGCAAGTCGGAGCTTCTCCGCGTTGAAGAGTACGCCGCTGAATATTGCAGCCGCTTGATCGATATCAGTTGGTTTATGCGTTGTCTCAACGAGCGCCTGGCCAGGCTCGCCAACAAAGAAGACAACTGCAAAGGCCGCTTCTGGGAAGGCCGCTATAAAAGTCAGGCCTTATTGGATGAAGCAGCACTGTTGACTTGCATGGCGTACGTAGATTTGAATCCTATTCGGGCAAAAACAGCAACAACACCGGAAGCATCAGAGTACACGTCAATCAAAGACAGGATTGAAGCTTACCTTGGTACAACGGGCAATAAGCAAACAAAGCATTTAATGCCCCTAAGAGTGCAGGGGCAGAATCTGAAGCAGGCAGTACCATGCCTGCTCAGCAGTTATTTTGCCTTAGTCGACTGGTCTGGCAGGGTGATTCGAACAGGAAAGCCTGGTCGCATAACTGAAGATGTCCCACCTATTTTAGTGCGTCTGGGTATTAACCCTGATGAATGGCTGGCAACCATGAGCCGGGGCAACCGATTTCGCCGTGCCGTTGGCAAGTTACGCTCACTCAAGGTTTATGCAGAAAGTCTTGGGAAGCAGTGGCTTCATGGCATAACTGCAAGCAGTTCTCTTTATCTCTCCTCCGCCTGAGGCCCCTCTTCACACTATGACGGTACTCTTGTGCCAAGCCATTAAGTTGCTGTGGTGGGTTCTCAATACATTGAGGATTTCTTAATACCTTCCACCAAGGCGCCTGTAGTGATGAAACTGTTTTGTTGAGTATTCAAAGATAAAATTGACATCCTTTTTCTTTTCTTCTTTTTAGTTGCATTCACATTCCAGT
>JAQFVO010000296.1 GCA_027942505.1 Endozoicomonas sp.
GACGTAGAAATCTTCGCAGCTTATATTGGGCTACAAGCCAACGTTTTCAAGAGGTTTGGGTTTTCGGACAGGCACTACTTACCCAATCAAAACTGACTCATTACCGGTTAACGTAACGAAATACGCTGGCTTTAACCAGCACCACTTCGGTAAAATTCGGCTCTTTGCCGTTTCATATGGATTTCAGGATGTTTGCCACGGGGCTGGCGATCAGGTAAATCGTATGGACTCAAAAATTAGTGCATAAGAGGGCTATGTTGCACTTAAGGGTTGAAGGGATGATAGTACTAAAATTTTGCGAACTCTGATCATCAGAATTTGCATTTTTAGTCCAGTGAAGCTCTAAAATAGTCCTTATTTGCACTTCTTGGTACTTTGATCTGTCAATTAATGAGTACGATTATACCAATAAATTACCTTCAACCTTTTAGGGCAACATAGCCGCATAAGAGCGTTAATACCCGTACACACCGTTCATCCTGAGCGGAGTCGAAGGATGGTGCAACCGTACTTCGACAGGCTCAGCACGAACGGTATGGGTATCAGCGCTTGGCTGCATTAGCTTGAAAAAAAATACGTGCTGCAGTAGGGAGGGAGGACAAAATGAACAAGTTAACCCTGACGGTTGACCCTGAGGTGGTAAGGCAAGCCAAAGCCTACGCCGCGAAGCGGCAGCAAAGCTTGTCAAAACTGGTAGAGAATTATTTGAAAAGCTTACCCCGTACAGAAACTGTTCAGGCACCACCACTCACGGGGATAGTCGCAGAGCTGGCAGGGATGATCAGCGAAAAAGAGCTGAAAGACGCCGAAGACTATAGTGATTTTCTGCAGGACAAATACCAATAACCCCCACCCTGTTTCTGGATGCCGATATTGTGCTGGACCTACTGGCAAAGTGGGAGCCTTGGTTCCAACAAAGTGCCGCTATTTTTTCCCGAATCCAGGCCGGTGAATATAATGGTGCGACATCGGTGCTGGTATTTGCCAATGTCTTTTATATTCTCCAAAAAATCAAAGGCCAGAAGGCAGCGCGGGAAGCACTGCAAAAACTCAAAAGTCTGCTCAGGGGTAATGACCACCTCTTAAGCCAGTCTGGAAACGGCCCTGCACTCCCTTGAACCTGCTCGGGGTCCGCAGAGGCCGAAGACCTGATGGGGCAGGAGTGAGCGGATTCCATCAGGGCCAGAGGCATTGAGATCTCACCCCAAGGCCGGCCTCTTTATTTGGAGAGTGGAAGCATTACTCTTTAAAAGCCGTTGTGGCAATTTTTCTTTGCAATGCAGGGCCGACCATATATGACCCCGGTTTTGATTCCGGAAAGCGCTGACCAAAAATGATATCAATGCTATCATTTTTACGGGGTATTCAGGAGGTGGATCGTGGCTAACCTAATCGTTCGTAATATTGATGAAAAAATCGTCGAAGCACTTAAGGCTCAAGCAGGTAAAAACGGACTCAGCGCAGAGGCCGAACACCGTCGGATTCTTGAATCGGTTCTATTAAAGCCCAAAAAAAAGAGTTTTGCTGAAGCCCTGAAAAGTATCCCCAATGTCGGTAACGATGATGACTTCGAGCGTCTCGAAGACAGTGGTGATGCTAATGTATTTGATTGATACCAATGTCATCAGTGAAATCCGCAAGAAACAAAAAGCAAACCCCGGTGTTCAGGAATTCTTTAAAGAGGCTACTCGACAGGCATCGCCACTTTATCTGAGTGTGATCACCCTCGGAGAACTCCATCGGGGTGCGGAGAAAATTCGCCATAGAGGTGACACACCTCAGACCAGGCAGCTCGAGCACTGGTTGAATAGCCTGATCAGAGACTACAGCCACCACATCCTGGAATTTGGCATGACAGAGGCTCAAATCTCGGGGAAGCTCAGAGTGCCTGATTATGAAAATGCCATTGATAAACAAATTGCGGTCACAGCCATCACCTATGGCCTGACACTGGTTACCCGCAATACCCGGGACTTTATCAATACGGGGATAAGCGTTTTAAACCCATTCTGGAATTGATCTCTGATGGCTACAAATGGCAGAGTAAAAGCGTTACAACGCTCTTTTAAACGCTTAAACCTTCAACGCTGTCGCAAGAATCAAAACCTCATCCTGGTTTTTGCCTGGTCAAGAATGCCTGATTCTGTCGACAATCCACGTTTTGATCAGAGCCTGACGGCTAATACCGATAGCCTTGGCTTCTTTGTCCAGCGCATTAACCACCCAGACGGGGAAATCAATATTAACCCTTTTGGCTTCTAGGTTGGGCCGAAGGAGATTATCGGTGTCAAAGTATTCCAGCACATCTTCTCCCGAATCAAACTGTTGGTCAATGTCTTCAGCTTTCATAAAGATCCACCTCACTTTTTCTAGAGCGACGCACTGATATAATCCTGATACACTCACCCTTCATCATAATCGTCTCAGGCGATTTTTAATTCGATCCAAAAAGGGCGCGGGTGTAGACTTCATCCAGCACATCCGCTAGCTCATCTACCAGACGGTTGGAGACAATCACATCAGCAGTCTGCTTGAAATCGTCCAGATCAGTAACCACCCGTGAGTTAAAGAACTCAGCTTCTTCAAGCACCGGTTTATACACCACCTCAACACACTTGGCCTTGATGCGCTTCATAATGCCCTGGATGGACGATGCTCGAACGTTATTGAAGCCAGCCTTCACAGAGAAAATATTGGCCAAGCCCTGGTTTTCAATTGCTGGATCGGGAGGTTTTCCTTGACTTCATTCAAGAATCAAGACCTGACCCTGGTTTTCCTTGCCCCCAATTTTCCCAACAACTTCCCCCCACCATAGAACTAAGCTATCGTTGAAAGACCACAGGCACAGAGAGCATGGATATGTTTCAAACTTACAAAGCCACTATAGATAAGCAGGGCAACCTCAAACTACCTGATAATCTGGTTCTGCCTTCGGGATCTCAGGTATTGATAACCATACTTGAGGAATCCCCTGGCCCACGAATTAATGATGAAACGGTATTAAGTGAACCATCACTGGCTGCAGATTGGAATAAACCGGAGGAAGATGAAGCATGGGAATGCCCTCAGCAGGAACAATAGTCACCATTAACTTCCCGTTCTCCGACCTAACGTCAACTAAACGCCGCCCGGCCCTGGTACTCGCCAGCGTTAGAAAAGGCGATGTTATTCTCTGCCAGATCACCAGTAAGTCGTACTCTGATCCCGCAGCAATTGTCATCACGCCGAATGACTTCAAGCAGGGAACCCTTTACCGGGAAAGCTTTGCACGTCCGGGAAAGTTATTCACGGCACACCAAAGCATTATCTGCCAGGAAATCGCGACCATCAAAGCAGAAAAATTTAATGAAATTATTCATCAGTTACATCAAATTTTTTCAAGAAAAGTGCAATAATCCTTGAACTGACAGTGCCAACAAAGCAGCAATACCAAGAATCAGATTTGTTGGGACAGAACAGGATTAGAGGGGGTCAAGAATCAAGACCTGATGGAATGGTCCGCCCTGTGGTTCTCAAAAAGAAACTCAACCGCACTGCACTCCTGCCCTTTATTGCTAACCTGCCTGAATGTGTTATCGGCATTGAAGCTTGTGGCGGATCACGCTACTGGTGTCGTAAGTTCACCGAACTGGGTCATAACGTTCGCATCATAGCCCCCCCAGTTCGTCAAACCTTACTAAAGTCGAACAAGAATGACGCTGCTGATGCTGAGGCTACCTGTGAAGCTATGCAGCGCCCCAGCATGCGCTTCGTGCCAACCAAAACGATTGAACAGCAGGATATTCAGAGCCTGCATAGAATACGTAGTCAGACAGTGGCCAGAAGGACTGCGCTGGGTAATCAGATCAGAGGCTTGCTAATGGAATACGGGAACATTTTTCCAAAGGGGATATACTTCATCCGCAACCAGATCCCTCTGGTTCTCGAGGATGCTGAAAACGGTTTAACAGTACTATTCCGTGAGCTTCTCAGTGAACTGTACGACGAGATGAAACACCTGGA
>JAQFVO010000307.1 GCA_027942505.1 Endozoicomonas sp.
GAAAAGAAGGGAACCACGAAGAGCACGAAGAAGAGTCTTTGCTTTTCCTTTGTGACCTTCGTGTTCTTCGTGGTTCAGGCTTTTAAGCTTTTTGCGACACCCTCGAGGAGGATAGGTGGTAGATATTTTCGACCACACCATCTCCGCGCTGTCTTTAAATAATTGCCGCATTTGAGGACGCTACCCGCCGCCCGCAAAGGCCCAACCGTTTGTGCTTTTGCGGGAAGCGGGTAGCGTCCCCGGAGGTGTGGCAATTATTTCAGGACAATTCCCAAGTCGATGGCCTAGGCATTATTGCAACAGACGCACTACAGAAACATCCGGATCACGACTGGCACCGGCCAGACGCAGTTGTGTTAAATAATCCTGCCACTTACCCGCCTGACCGTGGCAGAGTTCATGCAAGTAGCTCCAGTCATAAATACCGCTGTCGTGACCATCATCAAAAATCAGTTTGATAGCGTATTGACCAACCATCTCAACGCCAGTGATGGCGACGTGCAGCTTGCCGGTCTGCAGCACTGGTTTGCCGTGTCCACGCACTTCTGCCGAAGGACTCAATACCCGCAGCAACTCCGCTTCAAGCTGAAAGGTCTCAGCACCAAACTGAACCTCCAGCAGTCGGGATCGCTTATGCAGTTTAATGGCCGATGGTACCGGTGTTGTCATAATAAAACCTGGAACAGGGGAGTGGCTGGCCTGAAAGCCAGCCACAGAGCTTTGTTCTTTAGAGGATATAGCGGCTCAGGTCTTCATCCTGCACCAGCTCACCGAGATGCTCATCCACGTAGGCCGCATCAATTTTCAACGGCGCACCCTGCTGGGCAGAAGCCAGGTCAGCGGCGCTGAATGAGGCCTCTTCCAGCAGTCGCTCGATCACCGTATGCAGACGGCGGGCGCCGATGTTCTCGGTGCGCTCATTCACCTGCCAGGACACTTCGGCCAGACGGCGGATGGCGTCTTCGGCAAACTCGATATTGAGCCCTTCGGTAGCCATCAGTGCCTGGTACTGCTCGGTGAGAGAAGCGTCAGGTTCAGTCAGAATCCGCATGAAGTCGTCAGAGGTCAGCGCCTTGAGTTCGACACGAATCGGCAAACGACCCTGCAGCTCAGGAATCAGGTCAGAAGGCTTGGCCAGGTGGAACGCACCGGAGGCAATAAACAGAATGTGATCGGTTTTCACCATGCCGTACTTGGTGGACACGGTGCAACCTTCGATCAGTGGCAGCAGATCGCGCTGCACCCCTTCACGGGATACGTCCGCGTTGGACGTGCCGGAACGCTTGGCCACTTTGTCGATCTCATCGATAAAGACGATACCATTCTGTTCCACCGCGTCCACGGCGCGGGTTTTCAGCTCGTCCTCATTGACCAGCTTGGCGGCCTCTTCATCCTGCACCAGACGCATGGCATCCTTGACTTTCAGCTTGCGCGACCTGGACTTGCCGGAGTTCATATTGGAGAACATGCTTTGCAGCTGATTGGTCATCTCTTCCATGCCCGGAGGCGCCATAATTTCAACGCCCATGGCCGCCTCGCGCACATCAATCTCGATCTCTTTCTCATTCAGATCGCCCTCACGCAGCTTCTTGCGAAACACCTGACGGGTTGAGCTGTCCTGGGGCTGAGACTCCTCACCAAAGGAGCGCGGGGGTGGCAGCAGGGCGTCCAGGATACGCTCCTCAGCGGCATCAAAGGCGCGATGACGAACCCGCTCCATCTCCAGCTCACGGAGCATTTTAATCGCGGCATCCATCAGGTCACGGACGATGGACTCCACGTCGCGGCCAACATAGCCCACTTCGGTAAACTTGGTGGCCTCAACCTTGATAAAGGGCGCATTGGCCAGCTTGGCCAGACGACGGGCAATCTCAGTCTTACCAACACCGGTCGGGCCAATCATCAGGATATTCTTGGGGCTGATCTCATTACGCAGCTCCTCGCTGAGCTGCATTCTGCGCCAGCGGTTACGCAGGGCAATCGCAACGGCACGCTTGGCACCGTCCTGACCGATAATATGTTTGTCCAGTTCGTGGACAATTTCACGGGGTGTCATGTCTGACATATCGGGAACTCGCAATAAATAGCAGTAGCTTCAGGCAGTCGGAAGCTCTTCGATGACTTGGTTGGAGTTGGTGTAAACACAGATATCTGCGGCAATATCCAAACTCTTTTCGACGATATCCCGGGCGCCCATGTCAGTATTATGGAACAGCGCCTTGGCCGCCGCCTGGGCGAAAAAGCCGCCAGAACCGATGGCCAGAATGCCATCTTCCGTCTCCATTACATCGCCGTTACCGGTGATGATCAGCGATGCGCTGGCATCGGCAACAATCAACATGGCTTCAAGCTTTTGCAGAGCACGCTCAGTACGCCACTCTTTGGCCAGCTCCACCGCTGACTTGGTCAGCCGCCCCTGGTGCTTTTCCAGCTGGGCTTCAAAGCGCTCAAACAGGGTGAAGGCGTCGGCTGTCCCACCGGCAAAACCGGCAATAACCTTGCCCTTGTGCAGGCGGCGCACTTTATGGGCATTGCCTTTGATGACCGCATTACCTAACGACACCTGACCATCACCACCAATCACAACGCTGCCGCCACGACGAACCGACAGGATGGTTGTGCCACGGTACTGTTCCACGGCTCACTCCTTAACAAAAAAATCGATATCGAATGGCTATATTGGGGAGATAATTTTAATTATCAAGGGTGCACGGGAGAAACTCGCCCGGTCCTGTGTTACCGGGCAGTAAGCTACTTCAACTGCAACAGCAGAGTATCGACGTTCTGGGCAGCCAGTTCCTGTTGAACATTATCAATGGTCGCCCGGTCAGAAAATGGCCCCAGCTGTACACGATGCCAGGTTTCCCCGCTGCCTACAGTGACCTTTTCGACCTTGGGCATATGCCCTTCAAGCAGCAGTTTAGCCCGCAGTCGTTCGGCGTCTTTAAAACTGCGAAATGAGCCTGCCTGCAGCAAGTACTGCCTACCCTCGACAGGCCGCGCACTGCTTGGCACGGGCGATGCAGCCGGGGCAGGCTCCTGAGCGGTGGTTAGCGAAACCTCTGACTCGGGTAACAAGGTGTAAAAGTCAAACACTGGTTCACTGTCCTGACCCGCCTGCTGGTCTGCAGCAGCGACCCTGTCAGCCACCGTGCGCACATCGGTCGCTGATGGCATCAAGCCAGCGAGAAAAGCAATAAACAGACCGATTACCAGACCTGCCAGCAACCACCCCCAATTTGGCAGCGACCTGGCAGCAGCTGTATTTTTCGATTTACTGGCTCCCCGTGGGGTATTGTTAGTTCTGGATGTCATATCTCTCAACTTTATGCCCTGGCACTTCCTGCCGGTCAGGCCCATCAATCCATAAAACGACAAAAAACTTGTATATTACGGCAGCCAACGATGGTCTCCCATAACCTGGTAATGTACCCGAAGCGAGGGCGAAACAGGATTCAGATCCCCCTGCTTTTTATCACCTGTTATGCCAGAGAGCTTAAGTCTCATCATTCACTGCATCAAGCACCAATATGGTCGCCGATGGTATTGGCGCAATATCCGTAGCTGCTGCCAACCATTATTACGACGTGTGTCGTAAGCAAAAAAGCGCGGAGAGCAACGGTCAGGCAGCCTTGCAGATGGTGAAAAAAACACCCGTCACCAATGACCGTCAAGCCATAACAGCCCTTTGACGCCCGCTACAGGAGGCTGTCGCAAAAAGCAAAAAAGCGTTGAACCACAAAGACACCAAGGCACAAAGGAAGCCTTTTTTGTCTGC
>JAQFVO010000364.1 GCA_027942505.1 Endozoicomonas sp.
TTGCACCAGCAAGTGACCGGGCAACTGGATAAATCCAAGGCCCTGGTAGTGGCTCCCACCTCGCTCCTGACCAACTGGCGCAAAGAGATTGAACGGTTTGCGCCCTCTCTGAAAGCGCAGATTTACCACGGTAGTCAGCGGGAGTTGAACGACAGTGGACATGATATAATCCTGACCAGTTATGGTCTGGTTCGTTCCGACAGTGCCCGTCTTGGCAAGATTAACTGGCGCACCCTGGTTATTGATGAAGCCCAGAATATCAAGAACCCGGGCAGTCAGCAGACCAAAGCGATCAAGAAACTGAAGGCGGATATCCGGATTGGCATGAGTGGTACGCCGGTGGAAAACCGCTTGCACGAGTACTGGAGCCTGTTCGACTTTACCAATAAAACTTACCTTGGCAGTCAGAAGAAATTCACTGAAGAGTTTGCCGCGCCCATTGAAAAAGATCGGGACCAGGCGGCACTGGACAAGTTTCGCAAACTCACTGGTCCCTTTATTCTGCGCCGGTTGAAAACGGATAAAAGCATCATCACGGATCTGCCGGACAAGGTAGAAAGCAACTGCTACAGCTCGTTAAGCAAAGAGCAGGCCTCGCTCTACCAGAGTACAGTTGATTCGATCATGGCAGAGCTAAACTCGGCAGAAGAAGGCATTGAGCGCAAAGGCATCGTATTCAAGCTGCTCAATGCGCTTAAGCAGATCTGCAATTCACCGGCACAGTATCTCAACCATCAACGGGCTATAACCCAAGAGTCGGGCAAGCTGGCTACCTTTGTCGAGATCGTCCGTGAAGCCATGGCGGCAGAAGAGAAAGTGCTGGTTTTTACCCAGTATACGACTATGGGTAACTTGTTGATGGACTCTTTGCAGCGGGAACTGGATTTGTCGGTTCCGTTCCTGCACGGCGGGCTGTCGCGCAAACAGCGGGATGACATGGTGGATAAATTCCAGAATGATGTTCGCACCAGGGGCATGATCCTGTCCCTGAAAGCGGGAGGAACAGGTCTGAATCTGACCGCTGCCAGCCAGGTGATTCATTACGATCTCTGGTGGAACCCGGCAGTGGAAGCGCAGGCCACCGACCGCGCTTACCGGATCGGGCAGAAGCGCAATGTGCAGGTGCACCGGTTAATTACCGAAAACACCTTTGAAGAGAAGATAGATGCCATGATCCAAAGCAAGAAAGAGCTGGCTGATTTGACCGTGGCCAGTGGTGAACAGTGGCTTACTGAGCTTTCTAATGACGAACTGAAGGCACTGGTTGCGTTGTAGGTGAAACTCTTTATTCAGTAAGTGATTGGAGAGCAGATTAACCACTGAAAGTCAGGTTCTACGTTATACATAACTATCGTTGTTTATGGCGATAAATTGGTCATTATTCCTGCTAAG
>JAQFVO010000388.1 GCA_027942505.1 Endozoicomonas sp.
CGTGCAATACACCGCTGAGTGGATGAATCTGCAACACCAGCGTGGCAAAGCCCTGAAGCAGGATCAGGAGGGTTGCCCCGGCAGTAGCCAATAGCTGCAACTTAGCAGGCTGATGCTCTGCCGACAGGGCGGATGTGACGAGCAGGATAAATGCCCCTGAAGTCGTTGGGCCGGCAATCGGTATGCCGGCATACCTGGTCAACCAGATTGAGCAGGCTGTGGCAAGCCCGCCCAGCAGTAAACATCCCAGAGTCCTTCGCTGGCCGGTCTTACAGAGCCAGGCCGATGTGGTGACAAACAGCAGGCCCAGCAAGGGAGCACTGGCGATGGCCACAAACCAGCTGAACTCCTGTTGCAGCCAGGGCAGATTCATCAACTGCATCCAGGGCGCGATCCGCTGCTCAACAACGGCGAGATAACTTGTGGCACAGAGGCTTATGACCAGCAGGGTGAGCACCAGAGAGGGGTACCAGGCCAGCCGCGGCTGCCAGCGGCGATGGACAGCCAGCAGCAGTGCCGGCAGTGTAACGGCCACCATAACAATGGCAAGGAGCGCCACTAACAGTGCCTTGGGAATCTGGTCGTGAAATTCCAGTGCCGCGCCAGTCAGATAGCCCGGCACTAGGTAGACCGGTGACCAGACAACGGCTGAGAGTAAGTTAGCGGTAAAGAAAATGATCGGCGACATGCCCATCATGCCGGCAACCGCTGGCACCACCGGGCGCACCGGCCCGAAGAAACGGCCAATGACCACACTTGAAACCCCGTGGCGATGGAAGAACGTTTCGCCCCGCGTCAGCCAGTTCGGGTGGTGGTTGAATGGCCACCAGTTGCGCACCTGGTTGTGCCAGTGAACGCCCACCAGGTAGCTGATACCGTCGCCAATAACAGCCCCGATAAATCCCCAGAACATCACCCAGTAGATTGACACCGAGGCCGCCCCGGCAATGGCCCCCATGGCAAAGAGCATGGCAACACCTGGCACCACCATACCCACCACCACCAGTGATTCCAGACAGGCCACCATGGCAATGGCTGGGCCCAGGTATCCGGTGTTGTGTTCCAGCCACAGATGAATAGTGTCTAAGAAAGCATTCACGGTAAGTTGTCTGTTCCTGCTGAGGGGGCAGAGGTCAGAAAACCACCTTGGCACAGGTTCTGTCAATGACTTGAACACAGGAAACAGCATTGTCGTCCCATGTCTGGTGGGTTGTCCGGAATACAGACTCGCCAGCAGAAGAGGTGCATGGGATTAAGGAAAATTCAATCATGGGCATCGGTCGGGTTTTTGAACCAATCGAATGATCAAGTGTCTCAGGGTAGTATGAAATCCCGGTTAAAGCAGATTAAAAGACCGCCGCCCGCTTCCTGCTGCCCGAAAAAGCTGAATCGCTTTTGCGGGAAGCGCGAAGCGCCATAAAACCAATAACCTCTGGCGCAATTTTTGCCTGTTTCTGTTATTGTGCCGTGGCTTGTTCTGTCAGGGTCTGGCGGGTTTGTGGCCCTGGTGTATTTTTACCGTGAAAAGGAATACGTAATGGCGCAAATCATCAACACCGAAAAAGCTCCGGCAGCTATTGGTCCCTATGTTCAGGCTGTCGCCACCGGCTCGCTGGTCTTTACCTCCGGTCAGCTGCCCATAGACCCGGCCACCGGCGAAATGCCTGCCGATGTGGCGGATCAGGCGCTGCAATCGCTGAAGAATGTTCAGGCGATCATTGAAGCAGCCGGCCTGACGATGAGCAGCGTGTTTAAAATGACCGTGTTTGTCAAAGATCTCAACACCTTTGCCACGGTGAACGAGGTCTATCAAACGTTCTTTGATGATCTTGGTGCCGGTTATCCGGCGCGCTCCTGCGTCGAGGTTGCCCGCCTGCCCAAAGATGCGCTGGTGGAAATTGAAGCCATCGCCCAGCGTTGATTGCTCCCCACAAAGCCTGTGATCGTTGATGACAGGCTTCATGATCCGGATTGCTCTGTCACGAATCGTGCAGTACGTCAGCCAGTGATGTATCCTAGCGTGTTCTGAAGGTTCACATTGTCGCCAGGACGTTTGCCAAGGCGTCCTTTCGTACATTGAATCACGTCATGACCCTAAGTCCGCAGAGCGATGATGGAAGAGCACTACCAACCACACCAGATTGAGAGCGAAGCCCAGAAGTTCTGGGAAGCCAACGACAGCTTTGCCGTCAGTGAGCGCACTGACCTGGAAAAGTACTACTGCCTGTCCATGTTCCCATACCCCAGTGGCCGACTGCATATGGGGCACGTGCGCAACTACACCATTGGCGACGTGATCGCCCGCTATCAGCGCATGCGCGGCAAAAACGTCTTGCAACCGATGGGCTGGGATGCCTTTGGCCTGCCGGCCGAAAACGCTGCCGTCAAGAACAAGACCGCGCCGGCACCGTGGACCTACGAAAATATCGACTACATGAAAGGCCAGCTCAAGCGCCTGGGCTTTGGTTATGACTGGAACCGTGAGCTGGCCACCTGCAAGCCCGAGTACTACAAGTGGGAGCAGTGGTTCTTCACCCAGCTGTATGAAAAAGGACTGGTCTACAAGAAGATGGCCACCGTCAACTGGTGCCCGAACGACGCTACTGTCCTGGCCAACGAACAGGTAGAAGATGGCCGCTGCTGGCGTTGTGACACCATTGTTGAGCGCAAAGAGCTACCCCAGTGGTTCGTCAAAATCACCGCCTACGCCGATGAGCTGCTGGCCGACCTGGACAAGCTGGAACACTGGCCCGAGCAGGTTAAAGCCATGCAGCGCAACTGGATTGGTCGCTCCGAAGGCGTGCAGATGACCTTTAAGGTCGCTAACCCGGTGGCCGGTGCCCCGGACGAGTTTAAGGTCTACACCACCCGCCCGGATACGCTGATGGGCGTGACCTATATGGGCATTGCTTCTGAGCACCCGCTGGCCAAAGCTGCCGCAGCCAACAACCCGGAGCTGGCAGCATTTATTCAGGAGTGCAAAGCCAACGCCGTGACCGAAGCGGAAATGGCCACCATGGAAAAGCTGGGTGTCGATACCGGCATCCGTGCCATTCATCCCATTACCGGCCGTGAAGTGCCGGTCTGGGCGGCGAATTTTGTGCTGATCGATTACGGCACCGGTGCCGTTATGGCCGTTCCTGCCCACGACCAGCGTGACTTCGAGTTTGCCACGCGGTTTGGCCTGCCCATTGAACAGGTGATTGCGCCGGCCAACGGTGAAGCCATTGACCTGGCCGCTGCTGCCTTTACCGACAAGGGCGTGCTGGTTAACTCCGGTCAGTTTGATGGCCTGAGCTCTGAAGATGCGTTTAATGCCATCGCTGATCACCTGGTCAGTGCTGGCAAGGGTGAGCGTCAGGTCAACTACCGTCTGCGTGACTGGGGCGTCAGCCGCCAGCGTTACTGGGGTACACCGATCCCTATGCGTTACCTTGACGACGGCAGCGAAGTTCCGGTGCCGCTGGCCGATCTGCCCGTGCTGTTGCCGGAAGATGTAGAGATGGACGGTATTCACTCCCCCATCAAAGCTGACCCCGAGTGGGCAAAAACCACCCACAATGGCCAACCTGCCACGCGCGAAACCGACACCTTTGACACCTTTATGGAGTCCAGCTGGTATTACGCCCGTTACTGTTCACCCAAGTGTGATGACCAGATGCTTAATCCGGAACAGGCCAATTACTGGCTGCCGGTGGATCAGTATATTGGCGGCATCGAACACGCGGTAATGCACCTGCTCTATTCGCGCTTTTACCACAAGCTGTTGCGCGATGCCGGCCTGGTCAACAGCGATGAGCCGTTCAAGCGCCTGCTTTGCCAGGGCATGGTACTGGCTGACACCTTTTTCAAAACCGATGAAAAAGGCGTTAAGCACTGGGTTGCACCAAAGGCGGTGGACAGTGAGTTTGACGACAAAGGACGTTTGATCAGGGCAATCCTGAAAGAGACCGGTGAGACGGTGCAGTACGCCGGCATGAGCAAAATGTCCAAATCCAAGAACAACGGCATCGACCCGCAAGACCTCATCGACCAGTACGGTGCTGATACTATCCGCCTGTACACGATGTTTGCTGCGCCACCTGAACAGACTCTGGAGTGGTCAGAAAATGCGGTAGAAGGCGCCAACCGCTTCTTGCGCCGGTTCTGGAAGCAGGCGGCAGAACATATTGCCGGTGGCGCGGTGGTGGCGCTGGATCTGGCTGCTCTGACCAAAGAGCAGAAAGACCTGCGCCGCAAAGTCCATGAAACCATCAGCAAAGTGTCGGACGATTGTGAACGTCGTTTGACGTTTAATACTGCCATCGCTGCCATCATGGAGCTGAATAACGCCATCAACCGTTTTCAGGTCACTAACGATCAGGATCGGGCGGTTATGAGGGAAACCATTGAGGCCACCACGTTGATGCTGGCACCTATTGCACCCCACGCCATGCACAGCATATGGGCGGCGCTGGGGCATGCTGAACCTGTGCTGGACGCTCCCTGGCCGGTGGCCGATGCCGATGCCATGGAAAAAGACGTCATC
>JAQFVO010000485.1 GCA_027942505.1 Endozoicomonas sp.
AGAGGGGATTGAACAGGAATTTCTGGACAGAATTGAGGCTCTGTCACCGGCAGAGCAGGCAAAGGACAAGTGACAACTGCATCAGGGTTTTCGTGCTGGATACCAACTATTTCGTTAACGTTGCAGGAACTTTCTTACTGATTGAAGAGTCCACTTTTTCATTATCGAAGAGATTGCCTGGGTACTTTTTGTTATGAATGTGCAATTAACTGGAGCGGTGTCGGTCAATCAGTCAACGGCACAACAATCTGACCGGGAACGTCCTCCACTCGTTAGTGCGGCCATTAGTACTGGCAAGGTGGTAGTATTTCTGGCAGCTGCAGAAGCTTCCGCCATGGCAGGCAGGATGGTAGATAATGCCATTGGTACAAAAATTCCTGGTACACGTTTTTACAGGCGGGTACCTGGCGAGTTCCATTCGATCTCCATAGCTGTTGGGTACGCTTTTGTGGGTGGAGCAATTGGTCACGGCCTGTCCGCCATGTACTATGCGGCAAAAACAGTGCAGAGCATGGGTGATCGACTATCCAATTACCTGGTCGAGACCACCGGTTGCACTCCCTTGGCACAAGAGTCTTGCGCGGTCAAAGCCTGTGCCTGTTTTGGTGCGTTGTGGAGTGTTTTTGCCGGTCGTGAATTAATGCACTCACTGGTGGGTATTACCAATCCATTTCCTGACTCGGTGCCGTGCAGGGTGATTACGGCGTGTAGCCAGGAGGTAGTCAATGACTCCATACTCGCTGTGGTGGGGGCTGGCACAGGGTATCTGGTTGGCAAAGGTGCCGAATACGCGGTAGAGAAGGCGTGTGTGGGCATTGATATGGCGGCCAGAGGTGCTGCGTCCATTTTGGCCAGGCCTGGTTGAGGCAAGAAAGCGGCAACAACATCACCGGCCTGAATGCAGCGGGTAGGCTCGCTGCTATCGATGGTGCTGCTCTGAATGGTCAGACACCGACACCGGGAATTTGCGCAGCAACAGTCTTAAGGCTGGCGCCGTTTATTTTTATTCACACGCACAAGTTTACTGAATCTGAGAATATCTCCGGATTGTCCGGCTTTGGT
>JAQFVO010000542.1 GCA_027942505.1 Endozoicomonas sp.
CGGTCATTTAGATTGCAACACAGTTTTGACCCCGCCCCCCCGGTCCCCGCGTGGCACCAGGGCAGTGGCGCACCCACCCAAGACCCCGCGTGGCACTAAGGCTGTAGCCCTATCTTGTCAAGACTGGATGCCTTGCGCGGCAAGGGCCGCAGACAGCTGGCCACAGCAGGACCGGGCGTTGGATTCGACCTGTGTCTTCAGCCGATGGCAGGTGCCGCACAGGCTTTGCAGGTTGGTCATTGCGTTATCACCGCCCTGAGACTTTGGTTTGATATGATCAACGCAGCTGGCCTTGGTCAACCGACCGTTGCGTTTGCACGCCTGGCACAGATAGCCGTCGCGTTTGAGCACCAGGTCACGCAGCTTTTGCCAGGCGCGACCATAACCGCGCTGGGTGACGTTACCTTGTTTCTGTTGCCAATCAGACCAGTTGCTTTTGTGTGCTGTCCTGACTAACTGTCGGTCCTGGTGCTGCTTACAATAACCATGCGGTAACACGGTACGGTTCGGACAATTGCGAACACGACACGGTTTTGGTATTCGTTGCGGCATTATTCAATTACCTCTTCCATGTCGGATATTGATCTTAATAGTTTCAATGGCACGTAATGCCGGATACGCATAGTGCGAGTCACCTGCTCCGGCTTTGGTATGCAGCGCACCCCCATAACACTGTTGTCTGGTCGGACATAAACCAGCGAGGCCAGATCGTTTTCATGACATTCATCCAATGCGGCGCGAAGATTGGCTCCGGTCATGGGGCGGTGCAGGTGGCAGGCAGACAGAACAAGTCCAAATATCAGCAAAAAAACGCTTTTTAATCGCACTCATAGATTCCTTGACAATCGACCAATATGGGCGGTGCTGGTCTGAAACTGAATACATCAAATGCATTAAAATAAGTACCATCATTGTTTGACTGTCTTGTCCAGCGTATTGTTTTCCGGTATTTAATCATTTGTGACCTGAAACTGCTCAGGTTAATGAGCATCCAGCAGGCAAAGCCATCATCAGAGTTATTGCTTGCCGCATGTGCATAAAACATCCATTCGCCCCAGCCATCGTATATCTTGCTCAGTTCCGTTTCTGCTCCGCTATCTCGCCGGGATCGTACAGTAAATTCGTGACGATACTTCAAATAACCGGGACGACGAACCCTGGCTGCAATACTTTTGTTATCCACCAGTAAGACGGTAAGGTCTTCAGCCTGACGTGTATCCACTTCAAATGTACTTTCAATTAATAACCGTGGACCAATAATCTGTTTGATTTCCGGGATAAACAAGTCTGAAAAACTTCGGTCCTTCTTATAAGAAGGTACTGGCTTCTGCACCGTGCTGGTCGAATCCTGCTCGCGGTTCCCGGCTGAACATATCAATGCGTGGTTCAGGGCTGACACGTTTGACGAGGTCATAAAATGCATCCGGTTTTCTTGAGTGCTCCCGGCGTGGTGCTTCAAAGCACAAAGGGAACTGTTGGGTGGTATTAAACAAAAGGCCGCCTTTGCGACCCAGCAAGACAAATTCGCAGTTATATTGCGGCAAACCTATTGGCTGAAAGCCACCGGATTTATGCCAGACCATCACTGCAAGGCATTTAAATCCCCAATCGTCCAGCATATTTTTTGCAGACCAGATAAATCGCTGGGTGGTCCACAGATAAAGATGACACTGTTCAGCTGCTGGCAAATCCATGGCTGTCAGTTGTTCCAGTGTCATCACCGGGTAATCCAGTTCCGTGGTCTGATTGGGGCGCTGGTCACGTTCAATTTTCTGCATTGGCCAGGGCGGATCAATGACAATGCAGCGGTACTGGCCATCCGGCGGTGGTGTGGCCAGTGCCTGCTGTCGGATTTGGTCGTTGGCCTCCTGTCGTTCTTTGGCTTTCTTTGCCCGGATTTCTTTGGCCGCCATCAATATGGCTTTTTCACCCAGGCTGACAATGACGTCCTGCTGACTGGGTGGCAGGGTGGCGATGTCGGCAGCGGTGCTGACCCGGACCTGGCCGGCTTCGACTTTTGCGGTTAGCTCCGGAATGCCGTTGTTTACTACCTGTTTTGCTCTTCTTACTGTTCTTTCAGAAACCTCAAACTCATTTGCCACTTCTTTATTGGTTTTTCCCGAACGGCCAATTGGCCGTTCGGAGCCTTT
>JAQFVO010000638.1 GCA_027942505.1 Endozoicomonas sp.
AATCTCAATTTCACGACAGTCATACAGGTGAAAGTGCCAGTGCAGCAGAGTTTGATCGTTGGACCATCAGTTTAAGCACTATTGACGGTTTCCTGCGAGGTAAGGGCCGTGATGCGGTTGAAAATATCGCCGAGCGTATGTGCAGAAGAGCTGAGCACCAACAAGGTACGAAATCCTTCAATTTGGGTAACCTGAAAAAAGATTTTGGTGCCTGCGGGCTACCGGTGGATAGCAGCCAGGGGCGCAGCAAAGAGCAAAAGGTCAAGATCGTTACTGGCTTGATCCTCAGGCTCCAGACCGAAGCAAACAGTGGTGTTGCTGAACGGCCACTGGGAAACAGCTTTTGCGCCCTGATGAAAAAACCAGAAAATTCCATTGCTGAAGGGATGCAGCAGTTACTTGATGAAGTCAACGGCCATTTTGCCGGCGAGCCGTTGGCCATGACTAAATCGGCAACTCATGGCGGTGATGGCAAGGGCGATGACTCGCCGGGATTCAGTGGACTCCCTGACGATCAACATGACCTGGCGTATCAGTATTCTAAACAACCGGTATCGTGTACTCCGGCGGCTAATCCGGCAGCAACACCGATGGCTGCACCGCCCTCTTATGATGGCCACTCATCTGGGATCGGAACAAGACTGACGTATCTGGGTGCTCATATTGAACGATTGACAGGGGATCAATGGGGTGATGATCAGATAACAGAGTGTCGAAATCAGATGCAGGGAATCAATGCGGAACTGGCCAGTCTGGAAGCAGTGGGGCTTGAACACTATGCCGAGAAATTCACCGAGGTCAGGAGGCAGTTTCAGGAGCTACAGGTAAAAGATCTTCATCATCGTCTGGATAAGCTTGAAGAGGTCAATATAGGGAACACCAGGGATATACAGTCAATGGAGCGAGACATTACCCAGTTATCCAAATGCTTCGGTGAATTGGGTCTTGTGGGAGATGAAGAGCGTTCACGGCTGGTGGAGCGGTGGGAGGCATTAACTCATCAGCTGGACGAAGCAAACGGGTCTGCCGGGGTTCATTATGATTTTGACTCCTTAATCACCAAACTCAATGAGTTGAAATACAGCGAGTTGGCCGACTCTGACCAGATTGTGGTTTTTTTCAACCATATCGAATGTGACTTAAGGGGGCTAAGTGTGATGATTGACGGCGAGCCTGCCGGGTCACAACGAACTGAATTACTAGAGATTGAGAGTCAGCTCAGGGATCTGTTAAATAGCAGCAAAAAAACAATTAAACGTCAGCGGCTTAATAACATAAAACAGTTAATTGAAACTCAGGAAAATAAACATGACAGAGGTGCTGCTCTGTATGGTGGCATGCTCGAGCACGTTGACAAACAAATACATGATTTCAAGACGCTGGTAGACAAAGTGAAGATGGATGAGCAAGAGAGTGCACTGCTAAAGGACCTGGATGGCAGGCAGGCCAGGTTAAAACTGATCAATCACGGAGTCGATGGGCAGACATCGGTGTCAAGAGCAAAATCGTCAAACCCTGATCCGACAGGCACTATTATCGAAAATCTGGATGCGGCTGAAAATTTGATTACCATTTCAGAGAGTGATCTGTATGGGTTTAGCAAAAGACGAGCAATGCAGGCAAAGGGGTATCTTAATGAGGCAATTGCGCAGTGTGAGAAATTACGCGACAGGGCGCAGCAAAACAAGTTATTGAACAGGTATCAAGGTATGGATACAAGATTGCACAAAATAGAAGAGCGCAGGGTCGAAGAACTCTTTAATAAGGCTGATACTGCTATTGACTGTTTTTCCAACCCTGTGGAAGAAAAAGAGGTAAGAGAAGTGGAGTCTCTACTTGAGGAAGCAAGACTGGAGTTGAAAGAATTGAATGGGAGTAATGATGACAAAATGCGAACCAGCCTGCTTGCCAAATTTAATGACCTGAAGAAAAAACTGGAACCATACAAGGATAATGTCAGTGATAGTCAACAAGCTACTGCCACAAGCAGCCAAGTTAAGGACAGGTTTGATCCTCTTAAGAAAGAGTTCGATGATTACTGGACAGAATATTGTAGCAAGTCTGTGGATCTGGAGTATCAGGTTTTGAGATGCGAAGAATTAGGGCTCCCAAGAGAACAACGCCTGGATAAAGTGGTGGACCTCAAGATAGTTTATGAAGACTTATTAAAAAAAGCTAAAGACCTGCGGCTGGAAAAATTTGTGGGTAAACCAGCATATAACAATGAGTCTCAGATTCTTAATAATACTACTGATCATATCCGTACACGGCTTGAATTTCTGGAAAAAAGGATCAGTGAGCTAAAGCAGAAAGATCAAGAGCCGCATGAGGTAAAACGATCCGGATGCAAACAATCCTGAGCTCAGCTTTGGATGCAAAAAAAGCAATCGGCCCAGCAGTACTTTCAGGCTGGGTCCCCCAATCTGATCGGGGTTTTTAACGACAATACCTGAGTAATCTTACTCTCAGCCATTCCCGTGAAGGAAGGCTGTGCTGCCATTCCATACAGGGATTGTTCGGAACCCAACTGCAGGGATAGTTATCTGTCCAGGCATTCACCTCTCTGTGAGGTGGATCCTGTACAACCCATATACAAGAACAGCGGAGTCCGTGGTCGTGTCTTAATGCCTGCTCTGCACACAGGGCATGGAATAAGTGTGTGGATAAATTATGGATAACTTGTGTTTATGTTGTCAGTAGTTCGTTATAACCCATTGCAGCGCATGACTGATGAATTATTATCCACTGTTTCAGTTATCCGAAATTTATGTGGAAAAGATTGTGGATAAACAGTTAGGAGATAAAGGCAGCCTTTCAGACAGGCGGGGTGTGAACGATTGGTTAACTATTGACCAGTCGTCTGCAAAACCACTCCAGCCGTAACATGGCGTCCGGCTGGAAAAACTTGATAGCCAGGCACTCCCTGTCTTAACAACAATCGTCATCAAGTGTCGCTCGAACATACCGGGGGTTCTTCATTGTGAGCCTTCGGTGTTGGCGTTTTATCACGCTCAAACGCCAACAGCTGATCAATGCGCTCCCTGGCATGGTCTGCGTCTTCAAGCTCACGATCAATTGGGGTCTGGTAGATTTTTATAGCGCGTTCACTATCCGCAGGAACATCACCAAAAAAAGTGCGGAGATGGGCTGGGTTGTAGACATCGCCCCAGCCAATATAACTCCAGGTGGAGTCTGGGTAATCCTTTACCAGGGCAGCAAAGGTAGCATCGCCCTCCTCATGGGCCCGGGCGCGGAATTGCAACAAAGCCATGGCCGTACGGTAAGACTTGTGTATGTCTGGCTCTGACTCCGGGAAATACTCAAGAAACTCTCGAAAGAAGGTAATGCCTTTTTCAACTAAAGAGGGCTCAGCGAGTGTGGCATTTAACAAATGAGTATCCAGATCGGAACTCCAGGAGTGAAGGATAAAATTCATCCTGAGACCAATGGTTTTCAGAGATGAATGGTCCCGGTAAAGGTTCTTGATCATCTCCCAGGCATCAAGCCAGATTTCACAGGCCATCACCAGGGCGTTATTATCCTCACCGGTTTTTGCTGTGCTGTCGGGCAGTAGCTTGAAACCCCGATCAATCAGCCGTTTAAGCTGGACCTCTGCATCTGTCAGTGGTGGCGCCCGAAACTTTCCCATGCCTTTTCCTGAAGCCAGTCCTAACGCTGCACTTCCGCCTGAAAACCGTTCTTCCATGGGCAGGCAAATGCTGGCGACTTGCAGGAAATATTCGTCGGGTCCTGTCCAGGTCAGGTGATGGCTGGTAATGAAGCGTGGATCATCGGCATAGAAGATGCGTCGCGCAGTGATCAGTATGTCTATGTACTGCTCCATCTCATCTACGGCTTCGGGCAGCCACTCAAGTAACGATTCGGACAAAGTTGCACGCATCTCATAAGCCATGTCTTCTGTAACAGTACCAATGTTCCAACAGACAGTGACTATGGTTAACATGTTCTCTAAGTAATCGCTCTCCTGTGCAGGCGCATCCAGCAAGGAGCCGGCAAATTCAACCAGCGTTTCAGACATTCCGGGCAGGCCGAACGGTAAGTCCGTGAAGGTTAACGACGTGGAAGCTTGCTGTTTTTTCGCCTGCAGCTGCTTTTTCTTTCGTCGCTTCAGCTCTTTTTGCCGACGCTTCTGACCAGTGGATAGTTTCGCCATGGTGGGTGAACCTTTTATTAGCTGCCACCTCTGTCCCCTGAAGTACCCGGAGGGCGAGAACTAGGTACTGTCAGAGAAGCATTGCCGTTTTCTTCTTAACGCTTTGTGCAAGGCCACCGTACCGATGGGCCCGGTTATCGGTCCGATAGCCGCGCCGGTTTCAGGGTAATAAATTCAGGTACTGATATGCGTTGTTTTGGTTCATATCATCCCGAGGATGGACGTTCCTGGACTCTTGGCAAACCTGCAATATCCGAAGATAGAGTATGAGTGTCTGAAAGCAAGCAATCCGCACAGCGGTGGAACATTAAATTTCCGGTGCCGCTTCGCTGATTTCCACCCGGATTTCAGGTACTGTCGTACATTGTGAAGAAACCATGTAACCTTCCCGGTTAAACGTGAAGCCCTTGGCCAGCATCATATCTTTGGCTTTCTGGATGCGGCGTAAAGAGAGCCATCGGTTATAGCTGTCTGTACCAGAACAAGAGTAGTAAGCGATAAAATCAACATCATATTGCGCTTTTTCCGGGGTTACCGATATCTCTGAGCTGATTACCAGGGTGCTGTTGAAGGCAAAATGGATAGTGCCGATCGAGTAATCCCGCTCAACCTTGTGCACTACCAGCATTGGTACAACAATGTCTTCTATTGGCGGCTCTGGCACAACAACCTTTTCCCGGGCAACGGGGTTATAACGCCATGAGACAGACAGAAAAGCGCTGGCTTTGTCATGGCTCTGTAAGTTCAGGTTATCCCGGTCGAGAATGTTGTAGTAACCGCCGGCACCAAACTCCAGAACGTGGCGCGTATCGATCGGCAGCTGGTAAGCAGCACCGAGCAGAACCTGGCCCCGGGGCGAAATCTCACTGTCACGGACCCAGAAATGGCGGGTTGCCGCACTGATGGCGAAGCGCTCGGAAAAGACCGGCTGACTGTAACGAATGCCCAGACCGGAGGCCGTCTGGTCACCGAGCTGGTCGTACAGGGTCAGAGCTTCAATGGCGAAGCGGTCACCGGCCAGTCCAGTCAGGGTCAGATCCAACAGCTGGGTGTCGCTGTTTTGCCACTCATAACCGGCTTTGTAGCCCAGAGTGGTTTCAGACTCACTGAAACCGTGAGCCTGCGTCAGCGTAACCAGCAGGACAGTGGCGAAGCACAAGAATTCCTTCAAGGGAGACCTCCTGAAAGCACGCAGATGTTATAGCAGCTAAAACGGGCCAGGTGGTCTTGGTTAAAAAAAATTACCTGATTTCCTGTGAAGGATGGTGTGGCAAAAGGCCTTGAAAAGAAGGGAACCACGAAGGACACGAAGAGCACGAAGAAAGGCTTTTTTCTTTTCCTTTGTGCTCTTCGTGTCCTTCGTGGTTCAAGGCTTTTATGCTTTTTGCGACAACCCAGAAGGCGGGGCCGCAGCCTGTGGAGTCAGCGTTCAGGGTTGAATAATAAACGACATTGTATTTTTATTGTGCAGGCATAAGCGGATTACAGTTCTTGATAACGACCCGGCCTTGCAGCAAATTCCCCTTGGAATACTCGTTAAAGTGGCAAGTATTGGTTGCTGGCTCATAATTTTCGATCCACAGGTTGTCATCTTTCCAGGTAGCGCCAAGGTGATGCTGGCCAGCCGGCACGGTCAGGCTCATAACCCCTCCGTAATGCTTGACGAAGATTTGCTGGAAGTGAAAGTAGTAGGCGGCAAAACTGACCAGTGCCAGGCTGAAGGCGACCAGAAGGCCGGTTTTCGGCTGCTGCAGATAAAATGAGCCAAACAGTGCCAGCAGGCATATGGCGAATGTCCCAAACCAGTAGAGATAGGTAATCAAGTGGTTCTCCTTGCAGAAACGTTGTTGGTTTTCCTGATTGGTTGGCAACAAAAGAACGCTGCCCGCTGCCCGCAAAAGCTGTTCTGGTTTTCGGGCAGCCAGTAGTGTTGTTAGATATAGCGGTGATTTAAAGGCAAATCCTTTTTTATTATATATATTTCGTCGTTTATAGGGCGATTTAACTAAACGAATATGTATGTGTAAATATCAAAAAACAGTTGTACACGATGCCGGCACCCGGCCGCTTCATATCCACAGCTGGTTGCCAGCAGCCCTGACGCAGTTTGCACTGGTCATCAGCCACGGCATGAGTGAACACATTGGTCGGTACGAACCGTTTGCCCGATTCTGTGCCGAAAATGGCATTGCTGTTTACGGCACTAACCATCGAGGGCACGGGGAAGAAGCGGTCAAGCACGGTCATTTTTCCGACACTGACGGCTGGCGCAAGGTGGTTGATGATCTTGTTGCCGTGATCAGGCATGTCCAGCAACAAGGTCACCAGAAGGTGATTCTGTTTGGGCACAGCATGGGCTCGTTTGTAGCTCGCCAGGTTGCCATCGATTACGGCCATTTGCTGACTGGCCTGATACTATGCGGCTCTGGCTACAAGTCTCCGTTACTCTGCCGGTCAGCGCGTATGCTGGCTACCGGTCTGATTCGCTTGCACGGTGGGCGGCATACCTCCAGACTGATCGAATGGCTGAGTTTTGCTCAGTTCAATCGCACAGTAAAAAACGCACAAACCCCGTTCGACTGGACCACCCGCGATGCTGAACAGATACGACGCCGCATGGCCGATCCACTGACCGGTTTTTTTTGTACGACACAGTTCTGGCATGACCTGATGGGTGGCCTGATCTCAATCAACAGTCCGGCCAATGTTGCCCGCATGCCTCCTGAGTTACCGGTGTTGATCATCTCCGGTGATCATGACCCGGTGGGCGATATGGGCAAGGGAGTGGTTGCCCTGGAGCAGTTGTTCCTCCGCTCTGGCATGCGCCGGATAACGATGAAACTCTACCCCGGAGCACGCCACGAGCTGCTTAATGA
>JAQFVO010000696.1 GCA_027942505.1 Endozoicomonas sp.
AAAAAAAAAAGGAAAAAAATTGGCTGACCCCTTGAAAAATCGTTATCCAATTGGAAACGAGTTTAAATCCTATTTTAAAGGAATGCACGTCATAAATTGATGATATCGTGTATTCTCCAAATAAATTCTTCCGTGGTTGTAGATTTTAAGTTTCTTTTGTTTTTGCTTGGAAATATTTGTTTTGCCGTCGTCATCCTGAACTACAGAGTTCTAACTGATGATGATCTCCCATACGACCCACCTGCCCACACGGCCCACCTGTTTTTGCTATGTATGACTACCCAACCCGAACTACCTTTTCACACTCAGTTTGACTGTCTCTCCCGACCCGCCATTCCACGTTAAGTTCGACCTTCCCACCCGACCCACCTGTCCACACTAAGTTTGACTAGCGAGTCTGACTCAGCACTCGACAGAGCAAACGATACTACAAGCCTCTCAAGTCCCCTAATGATGGCGTGATAGACACAGGTCGGGGTGCTGTCTTCGTTTGAGGACGCAGTGCGGACAGCACTATCCCGGGAGGACAACCATCTACAACACAACCCAGCGCCAGACCGTGGGACTCACCAAATGTGGTGACCCTGAATAGTTGCCCAATGCTGTTTCCTGCCATATTCGTCCACCCCGTGGCGAGTAGTTTGCTTTTTTTAATGCACTTACATGGTCTCAATAGCTCAACGGGTTCAGCCAGATAAAGTCGGAAGCATCAAATAAATTGAAGCCGTTTTCGGGCTCACTTTAAACGACTTTTGAATACTGACTGATAGTGTCGGCAATCCTCGGCCGAAAGCACCAGTACGCCGTGACCACCCTGAGCGAACTCAGGCCAGGTAAATGGCACTTCAGGATACTCATCCTGCAAAGCCCATTGGCTGTTACCCACCTCCAACACCAAAAGCCCCTGCTTATCCAGATAGTCCCCCGCCTGCGCCAAAATGGTGCGGGCAAAATCCAGCCCATCATCACCTGCTGCCAAACCCAGTTTTGGCTCATGGGTAAACTCTTCTGGCAGGTCAGACATATCTTCAGCATCCACGTAGGGTGGATTGCTGACAATAAGTTGATATAAAGGCCGTTCCGGCAGAGCGTCAAACACACCAAAAAGGTCTGACTTAATGGTTTGCACCCGTCCCCATAGCTCGTGACGGTCAATATTAATATTGGCTACTTCCAAAGCGCCTTCGGAAATATCCAGCAGGTCCACCTGAGATTCAGGAAACGCATGGGCAACACCAATGCCGATGCAGCCGGAGCCGGCACACAGGTCAAGCACGCGGTGAACTCTCACCTCACCGAGCCACGGCTGAAACTGCTCGGCAATAAGTTCAGCGATGGGTGAGCGAGGCACCAGCACACGTTCGTCCACATAAAACGGCAACTCACAAAACCACGCCTGGTTCAGCAAATATGCCAGTGGCTTGCGGCTGCTGGTACGATCGGCAATCAAAAGAGCTATTTTTTCCCGCTCACTTGCGCTCAGGCGGCAGTCAAGATAGCTCTCGGGAAGGTCCCAGGGCAACTGTAATACCTGAAAAACCAGGTGTAGCGATTCATCAAGGGCATTGTCACTGCCATGACCGAAGAACAGACCTGCCTGACTAAATTGGCTAGCGCCCCAGCGGATAAAGTCTCTAATCGTTACCAGCCCTTCTTGGGACTCTTTGGAACCTGTCACATCTACTCCTGAAGATTAAACAACTCTTTCAGTAACAATCTCGTTCTCATGCCTGTGGCAATGCACCTGTGAACCAGCTGATCATCAAAAATGGTGTTTGGTGTTATTCCGGTGTGAATCGAATTATTACTGCTGCATTAAGGTTGATTAAAATAACACAATTGTTTGAAGTGAGGGTAATGACCGATAAAAAAGAAGAACATAAAAAAAAGCAAATCCGACGCGAATTCACTTTTATGAGTGCATTATTTTATCAGGTGCTATCAGGCAATCAGGTGCTACCGCCTGCTAAAAGCATGTTCGCCTCTTGCTTCTGAGCATCGTTACCCTGCTCTAACACTTCCTGCAAAATGGCAGAAGCCCCGTCTCTGTCGCCCATATCGATGTAGGCTCTGGCCAGGTCAAGCTTGGTGGCCACTTCGTCACCCTCGGAGAGAAAATCAAAATCCTCATCCAGGGAAGCTTCCAGACTGGACATGCCCTGATCAGAAAAGGCGGCTTGACTGTCCCTGCCCAATGCATCGTCTGAGCCAAAATCAAGGTCCAGTTTGTCCAGGTCAACGTCGAGCGGGTCAGGGTTGTGCGCTGTTTCGGAGGTTGGGGCAGCTGGCGCACTGAAATCAGTGTCAGCTACTTCAAGTTCATCTAAATCAAGATCAGGAATTTCATCTTCAATGGACCTGGCATCATCATTATCGAAATTGTCCTGCAAGGCGGCCGCCCGGGCAGTGGCATCAGTATTGGCATCACCAATTGGATCTTCGGTTTGCTGGGCAGTCTCTTCAACCTCTGCCTCAAACTCATCCACCACAGGGGCCAGCGCTTGATCAAATGTAGCTGCAGCCTCAGCGCTGGGAGAGGCTACGGGCTTTGGGGAGGCATTATCCTCCATGATGTCGGCCATTGACTGCTGCTGGAATTTTTTTTCCCTGGCTTGCTCATCCTCCTTACGCTTTTTCAAGCGCCGCTGCACAAGCAGCCAACCAACACCGACGAAAGGAATCAAGCCCAGCAGCAGAAACAGGGGGTTATCAGGCACACTGACGGGAGGACTACTGGTTGCGGATTCTGTAGGTTCCTCACGCTCCCGGGAATTTCGCAAACTACTCTGAAGAGCTGTCATCTGGTCGTCTTTCATTTCCACCAGACGTTTGAGCGTCGCAATTTGATCATCAAGATCTTGCAACTGACTCTTCAACTCAGCATTTTCCCGGCTCAATTTATCAAGCTGTTCACGAGTCATTGCCAGTTCGGTCTGCAAGGCACCATTATTCTGATCAGCGCTGATGCCGAGGTCTTGACCGCTGCCGGCGGCTCCTTCTGCCGAAACAATCGCCAACTTACCTTCCACTGCCGGCAGTGGTTCGGGTGCAGACAGGACCCTGCCGGGCGTACCATCAAGCTGGGCAACCTGGCTGCGCGACTGCTGCCACTCGCGATTTTGCCGGGCGACCCCGGAAATCGCTTCGTTAACCGTCAAACTGGTCATATCCCTGCGATCAGGAATTCTGAGAACCTCACCGTTTTTGAGCAGGTTGATATTGCTATTGATAAAGGACCTGGGGTTGTTGCGCTGAATTGACAACATGGTTTGCTGCACGGTCACATCCTGATCAGGTCGAACTTGCTCTGCAATACGCCACAGGTTGTCGTTGTCATTAACCCGGTAATCAGAGGACGAAACGCGCCCTGATTGACGGCTGCGATCCGAGGTTGAACGATAGGTCTCCGGGCGCTGGTTACGATCCTGGCGCAATGAAACGGAGGGAGGCTGATACTCTAAACGGGTTGTGGGTCTGAATTCGGCTGCCGGGACCCTGTCAGAGAGGATTTCAGGTCTGTTGACTGGTGAAGAGGTACGGCTGCCATAGACGGGGGGATCAAGCAGCAGGGTGTACTCCTTTAATATACGGCCACTGGGCCAGTGAACTTCCACCAGAAAATTAAGGTATGGCTCTTGGATGGGGTCTTTGCTGGTAATTTTGATATAGCCCCTGCCGTTGGGGCTAACTTCGGTCTTGAACTTAAGACCATGCAACACGGAGGGGCGATCAACCCCGGCCCGGGCAAAATCTGATTTACTGGCCAGATTGGATAGTATCTCAGTACGTGTGAGATCTTCAACCTGCATCAATTCAATCTCAGCCACCAGGGGTTGATTCAGGGCAGTATGGAGCTTCACTTCCCCCAGCCCCAACGCGTGGGAATCAATTGAAGCGATGCCCCCTGCCAGCGCAGACATGGCTACAACAAGTTTGTGCAGTCTCATCGTGAATCCTTATTTTATACGTAGACCGCCGGCACCCCTCATGCCAACGGCAACTGCCAGCAATACTGTCTGTTTACGTCCTCTGCCATCATCCAAAATGGTTTACCAGACAGAAAATTAAATTATCATTCGGTAACGTCTTTTATCAGTAACTCAATCAATTCAACAACGTGAATAGCACCTCTTTTGAAACTATCGGCCACCAGCCAAAAACTCAAGTCCATACCATAATTTGATTTCTGATGAAGACAGCTAACGAGGAGCTGATCACTGCCAGCGGCGTCAGCAATGGTAGACACATCGTCAGCCTCTGACAGAAAAACTTCAGGGAACTCTGCAAGTAAAGACCGTATTTCGTGAATTTCAACCGTTTGGACAGTATCTATATCGACAACATAGCTATCGCCAAAAAAAACCGGAGCAGTGATGTTGGTCACACGAATATCCAGCTCTTCACCCAGAACCGCCAGTAACTCACCGTGGATAATCGCCTCCCTGGATAGTTCCTGTCCCTCCGAGTGCTGATCAGGCACCAGGTTATAAGCCAGACGCTGGGCAAAATCACCTTGCTGCACCGGTTTGCCATTGAGAAGCTCAATGGTCTGCTGGCGTAATGCGTCAACACCACTTTTACCGAGCGCTGCCACCGGTTGCATGAGCACCAGATTTATACGACTAAGGCCAAATTGCTGATGGATGCGTTGCAGCACAGGCAGCAGTGAGGCAGCAGCAGAACCAGGTACGGACAGGTAGCGATTTGCCGCCATCTCGGCCAGCATATACTCATTCAGACCGGGCAGCACGGGAACGGTGTAGCCTTGCATTGTTGCGCCTGCGGAAGCATCAATAACTGTACAACCACTCTCTATTGCCCTGGTCATGAGTTGAGCGTTACGGCTACACCCGGACGGCATCAGCAGAAATTCGGTATTGGTTAAATCAACATCGCCGGCAGCGACGCACTCCAACGTGGCGCCGTGAAATTCAACGACACTCGCAGAGGACTCACTGACAGGCAACAAATTGCACACTGGCAAAGGATTACCAGAAGATAACGGCTCTTCCAGTTGTCGAATCAGCGTCTCACCAGCGAATGTTTCGGCCGCGTAAATGGCAATGTTGAAAGTTCGGCTCATGAAAAAGATCCCAGTCACATATGCCTAAGGTCAGGGGGGACAATACTGCCCGAATGTCAGGCAATATTGTCATTAACACCAAACAGCGCCTGCATCCCCAGCAAGTGGTTTACAGCAAAATCTTCAGCATGCGTCGCAGCGGCTCTGCAGCTCCCCACAGTAGCTGGTCACCCACGGTAAAGGCTGACAGATACTGCGGCCCCATATTCAACTTGCGCAGACGTCCGACGGGAATGCTCAGAGAACCGGTTACCGCAGCGGGCGTTAACTGCTGCATGGTTTCCTCCCGGTGATTTGGCACCACGCTGACCCAGTCATTGGCGCAGGCAATCATGGCTTCAACATCGGCCAAAGGGACATCGCTGCGCAATTTGACGGTCAGCGCCTGGCTATGACAGCGCATCGCCCCAACACGGACGCAGACGCCGTCGACAGGAATAATCACCTGCTGGCGACCGAGGATTTTGTTGGTCTCTGCCTGGGCCTTCCACTCCTCGCGGCTCTGGCCGTTACCAAACTCCTGGTCAATATACGGAATCAAACTGCCTGCCAGGGGAACGCCGAACTCAGTGGTCGGCAGCGTGTCGCCTCTAAGCAGTGCTGATGTTTTACGGTCGATAGCCAGAATAGCACTGGCTGGGTTGGTCAGCTCACTGGCAACACAGTCATGAATGCAGCCCATCTGCCTGATCAGCTCACTCATGTTACGTGCCCCGGCGCCACTGGCTGCCTGGTAAGTCATAGCACTGACCCACTCAACGACATCGTGCTGAAACAGTCCCCCAATGGCCATGAGCATCAGTGAGACGGTACAGTTGCCACCGATAAAATTCTTTATACCGTGGTTCAGGGCCCGATCAATTACCGGTCGGTTAACCGGATCAAGAACCACCACCGCCTCATCACTCATACGCAGTGTTGAGGCGGCATCAATCCAGTACCCCTGCCAACCGGCAGCGCGCAGAGATTGAAAGACTTTGGTCGTATAATCACCACCCTGACAAGAGAGGATCATCTCCATGGCACTGAGGGCTTCAAGATTGTAGGCATCCTGCAAGGGGGCTACCACAACACCTACATCCGGTCCTGGCTGGTCTGGCTGGGAGGTGGTGAAAAAAACTGGCTCGACACCCCTGCTTTGTAACCAGGCAAAATCCTGCTCTGCTTGCATGCGTTCGAGCAGCACAGAGCCGACCATGCCTCGATAGCCAACAAAACCTACTTTTTTCATATTCTCC
>JAQFVO010000751.1 GCA_027942505.1 Endozoicomonas sp.
TCATAACAAGCTACACAAACCTGATCTTTCCACTCACTGATGAAAATCCAATGAAACGGATGAAATATGATGAAACATTGCCCCTTCAAATTTTTTCAGAGTCAATGACCACCCCAACCAGGAACTGACTTGATCAAAATTGTGGAGAATTGGCCAAAGGACAGGCACCAAAAAAAATCTTGGTTTTGTTGCGATTTTATTCAAACGACAAATGTTGACAAAACCAATTGATGGAGATATTAAGCATCTCACTAATTTCATGGGCATGTCTTGTTGCCACACAGGGAAAACATATTTTCTTCTCTCCTTGTCTGTGCACCTCTGTGGCAAGTGTTTTATTTACTGGAATAAATGAAAGTGTGGTAATCATTTAAGGGTGATTCCTTAATGTCTACCGAAGAGAAAAATCAATGGAACTAATCCTTTAACTATTGATCAAATCGTATCAACAATAATAGTGAGAGTCTTCACATGCTTGGCAATCCCATTGAAAAAATAACGTTTAGTTCGCCATCATCGACTAATGATCACCGGGTTAAGTGTTCTTTTTGTGCATATGAAAGCTGGGCAACACCTGTCAGAACAAATTCTAATAACATCCCTTTATGGAAGTCTCACGTTTGTGATTTTACCTGTGACTCAGTTACTTGTTTGAAGCCTCACATTGATGCAGGTGGCAGTGAGTTTTATGTTGCGGACAACAAATTCCTCATGTGTCACAACTGCAACCGACTTAATGGTAGCCAAAATTATTACCTGAGGCCTTTTAACAAGCTCCCCGAAAACACTGCGTTTTCTTCCAAGCCAAGTAATCGTATGACTACGATAACCACAAAGCTTTATAAAAACCAGAACACTAACCATCTTGAAAGCAAAGCTCGACTCATAAACAGAATTGCAAATGTATGCCAGTCCTTCTTTTCCGCCATCATGAAAACCCGTAACCAGGAATGAAATTAACTGTGCCGTAAAGCACTTTATCTTTACGGCCTTTCGAATGGCCAACAATTTGACCCCTCCTACACATCTATATGCACAAACAGTTTTTGCCCAGACTGTCTGATCGTTGATCCATCCCCATAAAAGTGGGCAGTGGGGACAATGGAACAGGACACTCTTAAATATGATACGATCGTTTAAATTTGTGGGATTGTAGTTACCGTGATGTTATAGAAAAGCGCTACCGAGGTGCAGAACCAACAAGATATCTTTCCAGATTTAAATTATTCTTCACAATATGCTCTTCTACAACGAGGCTTGAAGTGGATACTCTTCTTAGCTAACAATAACTTTGACAAATAGAGTATCATCTCGCAGGTATACATCTTTATGCTTTATCAGCCTCTGCTGAAGCACAAATTTCGGGCAGCCTGATGCCCTGTTGGGCCCTTGCCGAGGTCGTTCGAAAGAGTTGGATCCAGGGTCACCGCGAAAACAACTACTCAAATTATTTTCATCGTATCCCAATATCTTAAGAGTGACCATATTTCTGAATGGCCATTGAAGTAACCCATCATATCGTCCTACCATAATCTGAAAATAGATGCTTACGTAATGATTCGTACCGTCTCCTTCACCATTTGGAAATAATCTTACACGCATTTTATATCCGCTTTTGCTAGTCCAAAACGGAGGAGACACAATGCACCGGTGCATAGCATCTGTTTTGGCCAATTGAAGTTTTGCTGAAAAATTTTCTATTGGCCATATTAGCTTACCGTCGCAGAAGAGTGGTCCCTGATCATCAATAGCGGTTGCAGGGGCTGCCGGGATTTCGGAAAGCCCTGACCGTTGCAGTGGCAAGTTGTCCACCAGGCATTCCAGCTCCTTGACTTTATTGGTCAGATCAGGGATCACCTCATCTAACAACTGCTGCATGGCATTAATTC
Source organism: Endozoicomonas sp. (assembly GCA_027942505.1). GTDB lineage: Bacteria > Pseudomonadota > Gammaproteobacteria > Pseudomonadales > Endozoicomonadaceae > Endozoicomonas. The sequence goes on from JAQFVO010000751.1 coordinate 1,890, forward strand.
TGTCATTTAATTCCTTTTTTGTTTGTTGTAACTGGCACAGGGTTTCCTTGTTGAGCTCCTTGTACTTTTGCTCTGCCCTTTGCTCTACTATTTTTACAATGGCATTTTGCATGGTCACCCTGGCAGAACCGGGAATAAACGTACAGACATCCAAGTGTCTGGCAACTTCACTGTACTGGCCACTCCATGGGCAAGTGGCATCAAATGTTGTATTGACAGGGCATGTGACTGTCTCGGAGCAGATAGACCGACTTTTAAACTTGTCA
>JAQFVO010000753.1 GCA_027942505.1 Endozoicomonas sp.
CAAGGCGCTGACATGGGGTGTCTTGACAACAGAAAAGCCAACACGCTGAGCGTGGCGGTCAGCTGTGGGCATCTGCGTCTGTCACAGTGGCTCGTCGGCCAGGGGGTTGAAGATATTCCCGACGCCGAAGGCAACGATGCCCTGATGCTGGCCGCAAAGGGTGGCCATAACGCGATCTTCAGATGGCTTATCCGCTCAGAGAGTCTTGATGACCGACAAGCCAATGAACTGCTGCTGCGGGCCCTGCGTTCTGGCCATCGCTCCTTGGCTGTATGGCTCTGCCTGAATGTATGTAACAGCATCTTCGGGGTTGACAGCGATGGCAACAATGCCCTGATGCTTGCGGCCCAAAATGGCTTTTTATGGCTGACGCAGTGGCTGAGCGAGCAAACTCCAGACATCAATCAGACCGACTTTCGGGGCTACACCGCCCCGATGCTGGCAGCCGCCTATGGACAGTTGCCAGTCGTGCAATGGTTGTACAGGGAAAAAAAAGCCAACCTGCATCAAAAAGGCGTTGACCAGGCCGATGCTCTGCAACTGGCTCTTTTCTTCGGTCAGACTGAAACAGCCAACTGGCTGATTGGTCAGGGCATGATACTGAGCCTCGATTATTTCTGCCCAAAGCAAAATTTAAGGTGGACCAGCGACAGAAATAACGTCGGATTGCTGCAATGTTTACTCCGTCAGCACCTTCCTGTCAGGCTTCTCGCCACTGCCGCCCTTGAGGCCGTCCGCGAGGGAAACGTGCCGGCACTTGCCTGTTGCCTGTACGCAGGGGTCGGTCGCGGCCGGAAGTCCAACTACTTTCGCCAAAGGTGCTTTATCGAAGCTGCAACCGGCGGGTCGGTGGCAGCACTTGAGTACCTTTACCACCACTCAGGAGATAACTGGGGCGATGATGGCGTAAAAGAATCCTTCCTGGAGAGTGCCGCAGAGTTCGGCAATTTGCACATGATCCAGTGGTTTTGGCTACGCTACGGGCTGACCACCGATGAGCAGCAAAGCTGCCTGATAGCCGCCTCACACAACGACCAGCTCCATGTTGTTAAGTGGCTGCACAGTCAGGGTGCCAACATTGGGGTTGAAACCGACTGGTGGGATAGTAGTTTGTTTACCGCACTGAACTCGGGCAATACACACGTGGTGGAGTGGCTCTGCGAGCAGGGTGAAGATCTTCATCAGTTTGAAGAACATGGTCAGAGTGCCTTGTCAATTGCTATTGAACTGTGTTCACCACAGCTCGCCATGCAGCTGTTCCACCGTGGCTGTCGCCTGAAAAAAAGAGATATTATTGATATCACCTATTCTCGTCACAGTGAGCGGTTACTGGGTATGATATTCAAAATGACATCACAGATTCGCCGCGCCCACCTCTATCACTCCTCCAGACTGATTCAGAAATTACGACTTTTAGATTTGCTGCAACTCGACAGCGATAACGAAGGCCTGAGTGAAGAAGAAGCAGACGCCAGCTTTGCCCGGTTCAATCAATACAGTGACAAGACACTGGAACACAAGTGCCTGACAGCGCTGGTCAACCTCATCGCTCAGCAAGTCGACACTCTCAAGGAAGGCCTCAAGGTCGTTGACAGTCTGCCACTTTCTCCTGTTTGCAAATTTAATCTGCAGGAGCTGGTCATCATTAAACTCGAATAACCTGAAATTAACTTTAGTGACACACAGGGCTGGCGTATTTTTCAGGGCGCTGCTATCTAGGAGCCGGCAAGCCCAGAACAAGAAACCGTAACAACCGAGCTGTCATCATGCTAAACAGCACAGGTGCCAATGCACCCCAGCCCAGTAGAGTGGGTCCCCCGAGTGATGCCCCTTTGTCAAAGAAGACAAACACATACTTGGGTACCGGCAGCCACCCTGAAAACGACGATTGTCGTTTTCAGGGTGGCGCACAGCGGTCGGTTACCATACCCCATACATCCAACCTGCTCGCTACAGCTGATCCTGCCAGGCAAGACAGTGAGGGCAATACCGCGTTGTGTCTGGCCGCGCAGGCCGGCAATCTGGCACAGGCCCAACAGCTGATCCTCAGGGGAGCTGATGTTCATCACATCAATCTCGATGGTGATAACGCGCTGACTCTGGCTGCCACTGGTGGACATTTGACGTTTATAAAGTGGCTCGACAGCCATTGCCAGCAGCCTGTCAACCACGAAAACTATTGCGGTGACACTGCCCTGACTCTGGCAGCACGCCACGGTCACCAGCCACTGGTGCAATGGCTGGTCAGCCGGGATGCGTCTCTAACGCATCTCAACGACCAGCTCAAAGACGCACTGGCAGAGGCCGTTGCCAGTGGTCACCTGGTGTTGGCGCAATGGCTTTCATTTCAGGATACCGATCTCAGATGGGTCTACCCAGATGGCAACAACCTGTTCCTGCATGCGGTGCGTGCAGGCCACCAGGTCATGGCCCAATGGCTGGAGAACTCAGGTGTTGATAGCCAGCAGATCAATGAATCCGGTGACAACGCCCTTACCCTGGCGGCCCGCCACGGTCACCACCAGCTTCTGGCCTGGCTCCTGGGGAAAAAC
>JAQFVO010000815.1 GCA_027942505.1 Endozoicomonas sp.
GGTGTGTTTCTGAAGTCGGAGGATCTGGAGTAAAGGAAATGACAAGTGAAGTAGAAACGCTAAAGGCGAAATTTCAACCAGGACAGAGTGGAGACAGTAAGAACGCAATTTGTGCTGCGCCACAGAAACTACAAGAGTTCACTGGTCGTGAGAACGCTCTTGTCTGGTTAGAAAAAAATTTAGTCCGGGATCAGAATTCTGAAAGTCCACCAAAAACATCATGCTGCACCAAAACAATTTGTGGCCTCGGAGGATGTGGCAAGACCTCACTGGCTGTAGAATTTGCTTGGAGATGGATGAATCACTTCACAGGTGGAGTGTTCTGGGTTAATGGAGAAAGTGATGAAAATGTAAGTAAATCAGTTGCCGAGAACCTTGCGCTCTTAAATGTGGCTGCGTCCACAAGAGAAAACGTTGATGACTCCCTAAACAGATTTCTGACTCTACTGTCCTATGAAAGTCGCCCATGGCTTCTCGTAGTGGACAACGCAGATGACTTAAGAAGTCCAACATGTCCTACAGGTGTAGAGATCATGCAGGGAACAATAGCGACGCCCCAGGGTGAGTACTACCCAGACATGAACAGCACTCACTCTGAGAAGAGCGTTAACCAAATTTGGGCAGCAACCCTAACAGGTCCAGTCCGGCCAGAACCATAGCCGCAATCCCGAACAAAAAGATCAGCCCCATGCGCAAAGTACCGCCTGACACCTGATAACCGCCATCACCACGGCGACGACCAACCCAAGCCATCATCACCGGCGCAAGGATACAAAAAACCACCAGCACCAGCCCGGCAAAACCGATCGCGGTGATAAAGCCATTGGGGGCAAACACACCCAGCAACGTTGGTGGGATAAAGGTAATAGCAGCCGTTTTCAGGCGCCCCACAAAGCTGCTGTCAAAACCAAACAGATCGGCAACGTAGTCAAACAGACACAGCGACACGCCCAAAAACGAACTGGCTACCGCCATATTGGCAAACCACTGCAACACAGAGGAAATATTGACACTCAGGCCCGATGAAGCGAGCGCTTCAATCATGTTACCGATATTGCCACCGGCAGAGATAATGCCCACAAACGCCGAGCGAGGCAGGTTACCAAAGAAGCTGAGCTGCCACAGAATGTAAAACCCCAGGGCCAGTAATGAGCCGATCAGCAACGCCAGCCGCACCTTGCCAGACTCCTTGCCCAGGTAACGGGTAAGGCTCGGCACCGCTGTTTGCATACCAAAGCTCACAGTTAAAAAGCCCAGCGCACCGAAGGAGTACGGGAACACTTCGGTAAAGGAGAGTCCGGGCACCAGGTTAGCCGTTGAGACATTGCCAACCAGACCACTGATACTCCACAGGAACGTGATTACCATTCCTCCGACCAGGGCAGTGCTCACCCGGTCAACAGCCCATGTCCCGGTAACGACGATGGCCGACAGCACCACGGCAAAAATAAAGCTGGCCACCGGAGGCGTTAAAGAGACCCCCACCACAGGCGCCAGAGAGTAGCTGATGATCGAGCTGCCACCGGAAATGTAGGCATAAGTGAGGATGTAGCAAAGAAACGCCACTGAAGCACCGTTAATGATGCGACCAACCGGACCAATAGTCGCTTCTGCAATGGAGTCAAAGCTCGCCCCCAGAGGCAGACGCATGTTGGCCTCCAGCAGGTAGAGCGAAGCGCTGTACATGCAGTACCAGACCACCAGCATCAGTGCTATGGAGTAACCAAACCAGAGTCCACTGGTAGCCACCGGCAGCGAGAACATTCCAGCACCAATAGCCGTTCCTGCAACGATTACGGCTCCTCCTAAGACTGAACCCCGCTTCTCACCGGGGGTCGCCAGAATTTCCGTCACTGCTGTGTCAGACATTCTACCTCCTGATATTGAATTGCCTGAATCATTGCCATTTCAGCGTCAGACAATGTTTTTAGATAATTAGAGCACCGGGTTACTTTGGCGATGCTTACGCCAATGCGACGGGCGATCTCGCGCTGAGACTCATGACCCGCCAGCAGGGCTTGCATGATAGCCAGCCTGGAGCCAACCGCTGCCCGCTCTTCCCGGGTGAGCAACACTCCCATCAGTGCCTGGAGCGCGTCCACATCCTGTTGACTCTGCAGCAGCCTGATCACCCGAACCCAATACTCACTTTTCATACTGTGTGCAATTATTCCCGTAATCTTGTACTTATGCAACATTACAGCAGTACACCGGCTAATTATATTGCGGAAAATGCTAAGTAAAGTAATGGGACGACGCCCGCTTCCCGCTGCCCGCCTCCCGCAAAAGCTTAAGCTGTTCAGGCTTTCGGGTAGCGGGTAGCGTCTTGATAATGCGGAAGTTATTTAAAGGCAACTCCTGAGCAAGCATTGCCCAGCAAAAAAACAACTACATTTGAACAATCCACACTTGCCTGAAAAGGAACACTCAATGCCAGACAGAAATATAACAGTAGCGATTATTTGCGGCGGCCCTTCCCCCGAGGCTGACGTTTCACGGCTCTCAGCCGGGCGCATCAGCCCTGTGCTGGAGAAAAACTACCACAAAGTAGTTACCCTGGAGCTGGACGAGCGGCTGCCTGCCAATCTTTTACGTCACCGGGTGGATGCCGTATTCCCTATCGCCCACGGCCCTGTGGGAGAGGACGGATGCCTGCAAGGGCTGCTTGAGGTAATGGGCGTCCCCTACGTTGGCTCTGGCGTACTCGGCAGCGCCTGCGCCATGGACAAAGTCACTACCAAACGTATTTTGCAGGCAGCAGGCATTTCCCTGGCCAAAGATTGCGTGGTCAACCGAAACACCCCATTAAAGGAGTGCGTCGATATCTGCATGGCCACTTTGGGGGAGCAGGTCATTATCAAACCACTGGCGCAGGGCTCTGGTATTGGTATTCAATTTGCCAATGGCGCAGGGGAGCTGAGCAAGAGACTGGCCAGCGGTTTTGAGAAAGACGAGCAGTTGCTGGTAGAGACGGTCATCCATGGCCGAGAGGTGACTGTCGGGGTGCTTGAGCTTGAGACCACCGAGGTTTTGCCAACCACCGAGATCATTACGCCTGATAATGCCTGGTATGACTACACACACCGCTACACACCTGGCTTAAGTAAACACATTATCCCCGCAAGGATCACGGAGCAGCAACGGCAACGGGTTCAGGAGATTGCCCTGCAAGCCCACCAACTGGTGCGTTGCCGGGACATCAGTCGATCGGATTTTATTGTTCCCGACGATGGCGAACCGATCTTTTGTGAGATCAACAACCTGCCGGGCATGACCCCCACCAGCCTGTTTCCTGACGGCGCCAGGCACGCCGGCATTGATTTCGAGCAGCTGATCTGCCGTCTGATCGATAACGTCGTGCAACGTCACAAAGGGAGAGATAAAAACGACTACTGGCCAATACCTGAACTGGATATACCCTGATCAGGCCGAAAAGGTGTGCAACTCCTGAACCGCTTTTGAGCGCTTGCTGTTCAGCGCGTCTGGCAATATTCGAATAGCCTCATCAATCACGGCATCAATTTTCTGCCGTTCTGCCAGCGAAGGTTTAGTCAGCACATAACCAACCACATCCTTGCTGCTGCCGGGGTGGCCGATACCAAGACGTAAACGCAGGAACTCACGATTGTTCCCAAGTGATGAGATGGTGCTTTTGAGACCATTATGGCCGCCGTGACCACCGCCCTGCTTCAACCGGCCAATACCCGCGGGCAGATCCAGTTCATCATGGACGACAAGAATAGACTCAGGTGGGATTTTGAAAAAAGTCGCCATGGCGCCAATCGCCTGACCGCTGAGGTTCATAAAGGTGGTTGGGTTAAGCAGGCGAACTTCCTGTCCGCCGATAAGCACCCGGGCCGCCAGGCCAGAGAATTTCTTCTCTGGCTGCAAGATTGCTCCATGGCATCTTGCCAGCTGCTCGACGTACCAGAAGCCGGCATTATGACGGGTGTCTTCATATTGCGCCCCGGGGTTACCCAGGCCAACAATCAGTCGAATCGATGCTGAAGTCTCTGTCATAATGCCCGGTCTCTTACTCTTCGCTCGTCTCTTCTTCAACAGCGCCGCGAGTAGCCTGAACACTGGCAATATCCAGATCCTGACCGTGGGCGATAACTTCAACACCAGCAGGAATGGTCAGGTCGCTCAGGTGAACGTGACCACCAACTTCAATCTTGGCCATGTCCACTTCGATGAACGCTGGCAGATCGCCCGGCAGACACTTGATCTCGATATCAACACGGTTGTGTACGATAGCACCACCAGCTTTCACGCCCACACACTCTTCTTCGTTGATGAAGTGCAGAGGTACGTGAGTGGTGATTTCATGGCCAGCGTCAACACGCAGGAAGTCCATGTGCATGGCGAACTCTTTGGCAGGGTGACGCTGCAGGTCTTTCAGGATGGCCTGCTGGGCAGCACCGTCAACTTTCAGAGTCAGAACCTGAGAGTAAAAAGCTTCAACTTCCAGAGCCTTACGGATGGCCTTGCCTTCTACAGTGATCTGTACAGGCTCAGCACTGCCACCATAGATGATGGCAGGAACCAGGTCAGCACGACGGAGGCGGCGGCTCGCACCTTTCCCGATATCCTTGCGTACTGTTGCGTTTAATACGATTGCTTCAGACATGATTTTCTCCACAATGTCCCGCACTGCCTCGCGACCAGGCAGATTGGGGCTTAACAAGAAGCGTTTAAAGAATCCCAAAAGAGATTCAAGGGTGCGTAATCATACCGACACGGTATAAAAAAGCAAAATTTTGTTACCAAATACCAATGCTGATTACTGAAACATTGCACTGATCGACTCAGCGTTGCTGATGCGACGTACTGATTCAGCCAGTAATGGCGACATATCCAGCTGACGAATCTTGTCCAGCGCCTGCGCCGCAGGACTCAGCGGAATAGTATTGGTAACCACCAGTTCATCAAGCTGCGAATTGGCCACATTTTCAAGAGCACGCCCGGACAGAATCGGGTGAGTACAGTATGCATAAACAGCCTTGGCTCCCTTCTCCTTCAGGGCAGCAGCAGCTTGGCAGAGCGTACCGGCAGTATCGACCATATCGTCCACCAGAATACAGGTGCGCCCGGCCACATCACCAATAATATTCATAACCTCACTCTTGTTGGCCTGTGGGCGACGCTTGTCGATAATTGCCAGGTCAGAGTTCAGACGCTTTGCCACCGCGCGGGCACGCACCACGCCGCCATGGTCCGGAGAGACCACCATAACGTCACTGTAATCACGCCGCTCAATGTCGTCGAGCAGGACCGGCGAGCCGTACACGTTATCCACCGGGATATCAAAGAAACCCTGAATCTGATCAGCGTGCAGATCAACTGTCAGAACGCGATCAACCCCTACGCCAGCAATAATGTCAGCCACCACTTTGGCACTGATCGGCACCCGGCTGGAACGGGGGCGACGATCCTGGCGGGCATAGCCAAAGTACGGCAACACGGCCGTAACACGCAATGCCGAGGAACGTCGCATGGCATCGGCCATCACCAGCAGCTCCATCAGGTTGTCATTGGTTGGTGCGCAGGTTGACTGAATGATAAAAACATCCCGACCACGTACATTTTCCTGAATTTCGACGGCACACTCGCCGTCACTGAAACGGCCGACATAAGCCTTGCCAATAGGGATATGCAGGTGATTGACAACTTTATGAACCAGGTCCGGATTGGAGTTGCCGGCAAACACCATCATTTTCGACACGGGAAATTACCTTGTGGATACTGGGCGTGGGTAGAACGGTCAATTAACAGGAGCAGAAACAGATGGCAGGGGATCTGTGCAGCCAAAGCAGGCACCAGACCTGCGCTGAGGATAAACAAGGAAAACGGGTAATGGCTGGGGTGGAGGGATTCGAACCCCCGCATGTCAGGATCAAAACCTGATGCCTTACCGCTTGGCGACACCCCATTTAATCTCTTCGTTAATCCGCGCACAACCCTGACCGGCTTATCGTAATCAACATCTGGCGCATCTGCTGGCACATCAACTACGCAGGCAGGGCAAACCCCAAACTCTGTAAAGCTCTGTGCAATGGCGATGTATTAACACCGCGTGCCACGAAGCTGTGTAACCTGGATACTTTTTCTGGAACATCGTTACGGGAAATAAGCCCATTCAGTTCAGACTGTGCCGTCAGTGCCTGCTCATGATTGGCAAACCGAACAAACACCGACGCTCCTGAACCGCTCATCAAGGCCCGCCCGACGCTCAAATCCGCAAAATTATCCAACACGCAAAGCGTTTTATCAACCTGAGGATGCTGTGTGCATACCAGAGACTGAAAATCGTTACGCCGCTGTTGATGGTTAGCGAAGCACAGATCCAAAGCGGCGCATAATGTAATTGGCAACGAACCCCTTGTCAAATCACGGTGGCCGTACATGGCAGCGGTGTTCACATGAACGTCCGGCACTGCCACCAGAAACCACTCTTCCGGTGGCTCCAGCGGTGTAAGTACATCACCCACCCCTTCGGCAAAAGCACTGTATCCACGCACAAATACCGGCACATCAGCCCCAAGCTGCAAACCCAGTCCCGCCAGCTGATCCATGCTCAGCCCTAGCCCCCATAAGGCGTTAAGCCCTAGCAAAGTGGTAGCCGCATTAGAGCTGCCACCACCAAGACCAGCCCCCATAGGCAGGCGCTTATCAAGAGCAATTCGCACACCCGACCGGCATCCACTCATCTGTTGCAGGAGGCGGATCGCTTTCATGACCAGGTTATCTTCCGCGGCCACACCAGCAAGATCAGTTACCAGCTCAATCCCATCATCAATGGCAATGAAGGTTAGCTGGTCGCCGTAATCAAGAAACTGAAACAGCGTTTGCAAGTTGTGATAACCATCTGGTCGGCGACCAATAATGTGCAGAAACAGATTCAGCTTGGCCGGGGCAGGCAAAACAAATTCTGACGGCATCCAGAAGGCTCCGAAAAAATGTGACTAATGACACCAGCCATTGGTGAACCGTCCATATGAAACATGGTCCGAATCATGACAGGTAAGAATATAGCCAGAGGATGCTACAGCGGTGGGCTATGACTTTCAAATGATAGGATACGGATCAGAGACAAGCGCAAACTACACCCACAACGTTACCCCCATGTTCACAGCGGCCATTCCCGACAGAGGCATCATGGTCACCAAGGGCATGACCGGCAACCGGGCTGTTCAGCCATTAATGTACATCCGTAATTACACGGTGCAACACCCAGAGGAGATGGAAGCCCTGAATCCAACAAACGGCTGGGGAGACTATTCAGGTGTCTTAAGACTGCTCGACAGACTGATCGAGATATCCCAGGATTTCCCTGATGGCGAGTGGGAGGTCGACTAACTGCTGCGGGGCAATTTGGAAAGTGAGTAATGGGGGAAATGGCGCCCGACCGCATTTATCCTGAGATCATCAAAGGATGTTGCCGCTGCATTACGATGAACTCAGCGATAATGGAGATTATGATTCAACCACTTCCCTAAAGCCGCCAGTCGCTGACGATCAGACTTAAACGCACATCACCGCTACTGATGGTCAGTCGCGTTGGCAAATACAGGCCGTCGGTCGAGCTGCGTTTTCGATAGACAATATCCCAGCCGGACTGCTCAATGCGCTCGGGATACCCCAGGTTGTTCAGCATTATCCGGGCATCGCTGTCCGGGGCAGGCAGACCCACAACCCAGTGCTTCAGATAACTGACAGGAAACTGCCAGCCGGTCAGTGAGTACAGCAGGTCTTCCGGTGATGAACCATAGCGGGTTTCATTTGACACAGATACTGACACGCCATTGTCGCTGCCATACACGCGGGCGACAGAAGAACCCAGAGGCCCATCAAGCAGCAATGAGTACTGCGCCTGCTGTTGCTGCCAATCGATAGACAGGGTACCCGACTCACCGGGAACCCTGAGATTAAGCCGCCCGGTCAGCTGCCAGTGCTGAAGTTGCTCAAGGCCATCCCGATGCAACTGCCACCGCTGCTCTTTAAGCTCCTCAGTGACCAGTTCAACCGTTTCGATAGATTTGGAAGCACAACCGGCAAGAACAAGCAGAGACAAAACGGACAGCACTCTTGCCACACCAGACGCCAAAACAGACCGATTGACCACAATACCCATATTCCAAACAACCTTTTATCGTGCGGGACAAAATATTTATCCCAAACCCCTGAAACCGGTCAAGCACGTCGACACTACTTTTTACTCTTGCCGACCAGACGGTCCATGGTCTCTTGCAAAATCTGACTGTCCGGACTGACTCGCAGCGCTTCAGCCCACAAAGACCTTGCTGCAGCCCGCTCACCTCTCATCCAGAGCACCTCACCAAGATGAGCTGCAATTTCGTCATCAGGCAATCGGGCGTAAGCCATTTGCAGGTACTTTTCTGCCTGTTCAAAGTTACCCATACGAAACTGCACCCAGCCCATGCTGTCAAGAATGGCTGGGTCATCGCTGCTGAGCTTATAGGCCTGCGTAATCAGCGCCTGGGCTTCCTCGTAACGTAGCGTTCGATCGGCCAGGGTAAAACCAAGAGCATTGAGTGCCGCTGTATTTTGCTCATCCAGGGCCAGTATTGCCCGTAAATCCCGCTCCAGCCCCTCAAGGTCGTCCAGCTTTTCATAGGCCATGGCGCGGCCGTAGAGCAAATTAATCGACTCTGGCAAGCCTTTAAGCGCTTGCTCGTAAACCTGCAATGCCTTTTCGGGCTGATCAGCATTAATCAGCAACTCCGCCTCAAGCAGGAACAGCGGCTCTTGCCAGGTAGGGTTCTGCTCCCTGGCCTCTTTGACCGTGACCAGTGCTTCATCAAGCTGCTTCTGACCAGCCATCATTCGGGCCAGCGCCACTTGCGTGGCCATAAACTGTTTACCAGGCCCTACCGACCGATAGTGGTCTTTCGCTAACTGATACTGCTGCTGTTGTTCGTGCAGACGCCCCAGGTAGTAATGAGCTGTATCTTCCCGCTCTCCCAGGTCGAGCAGACGCTGGAAGTACTGTTGTGCCTCCTGTGCCAGATTATTTTCCATGGTGATCAACGCCAGCGACAACAAAACACCGCTGTCATCCGGCTCCTGCCTGACCAGATATTCAAACTGCTGGCGAGCCTCATCCAACTGCCCGGCGTGCAGCAGTACCCGGCCGAAAAGCAAGCGCAGCCGATGCAGGTCGGGATGGCTCTGGACAGCCTCTGAGAGCAACTCGGCTGCCTCGGCATAACGTCCCTGTTTGTCAAGCGCACGCCCCTTTACCATCACGGCGGGGATGTAGTCGCGATCCTGACCAAGCAACCGATCTGCCAGTGCCAGCGCCGATGCATATTCGCCCCCCTGATGCATCAGAATCGCCTGCCCCAATGTCAACTCGCGCACGTCCGGATACTGCTTTGCCAGCTCAGCAAAACGCCGGGCGAAATCCTGTGCCTGCTGGCGGCCCACAGAACTGGCCAGCATATCAAAAGCGGGTCGCTCACGGGCCTGCAACTGCCTTACCATCTGGGTATAAGCCCGCTCAAGACGACCGGCATAAACTAGTTCCAGGGTTGAGCTGCGCAGGGCATCCGGACTTTCCGGCTGCAATTCCAGCCAAAGCAGCGCAGCATCGAGTGCGGCCTGCCTGGCGCCAACGTAAACGGCAATCTGGTAGGCTCTCTGGGCAACACCGGCATCCCGGGTCTGATGCGCCTGCTTGAGGTAGTTACCCAGCGCCACATCATAGCGCTGGCGCTGCCCCCCTATTTCGGCCGCCAGCAAGTCGTAGAGCGTCTCGGCAGCAAACGGTGTGCTTGGCAGTTGCTCAGACTGACCACCGTCAACAACTGCAACTGGCTCAACCTGCTGTACGCCCTTGCTGGCGCAACCGGCCAGCAGGGCAGCAAAAACAATGGACAAAACACTACGGCTTATCGTGACTTCGGCAGTCATTCTAGTCATGGATGGCATCCGTAAAAAAACACAAAGATGGTTTGCAGTTGCAAGCGTTCCAATGCAGAATTGATCGGCCGCACAAGTGATCAATCCAGTAGGCAATTGTACAATCCCGCCAGTGATTCTACCTGTTGGTTCTGGTCTGAAACGGTCACAGCGATGCTGTGTGTAGCTGCCTGGCATAAATGGACCATTGGCACCACATACATCATTGACCGGTACCCGGCAGTGGTAAAAACCTCGATAAGACGGACGTTATCAACTATGGAAAGACGTACAAAAACGGCCGGTAACCTGCACAGAAATGTCAGAACGCGCATCGTGCCGGTTCAGCCCCCAAGACATTTTCTGATTAAAAACTAAGCTGGACAGATCAGCCAGCATGCAGTACGAGCAACACAGCAGCCGTAAACCAACCCAACGCAGAGGTCCGATGGGGTATATTACCGCCGGAATCAATCACAGGACAGCACCCGTGAGCTTGCGGGAACAGGTGGCTTTTGGTGCTGAACAGCTTCCTGACGCCCTGCACAGCGCCAAAAAATACACCGGCGCGGATGAAATTGTCATCCTGTCCACCTGCAACCGCACTGAGATCTACTGCTCGGTGCATGACCAGTCGGTGAGCAGCTGTTTTGATAAACTGCTCGACTGGCTGGCCCATTATCACCACAGTGATCGCCAGAAACTGGGCGAACACAGCTACTTGCTGCGTGACAACGAAGCAGTAAACCAATTGATGCGGGTTGCCTGCGGGCTGGACTCCATGATCCTCGGTGAACCCCAGATTCTCGGCCAGCTCAAGACCGCCTACGCCAGCGCCAAAAGTGCCGGTACCACAGGGACTGGACTGAACCGACTGTTTCAGCACAGTTTCACTACCGCCAAACAGATTCGTACCGAAACAGCCATCAACCAGCAACCCGTTTCAGTGGCTTATGCTGCCAGCCGGCTAGCCAAACAGATTTTTGCCGATCTCAGTAAAATCACCGTGCTACTGATCGGCGCTGGCAACACCATCGAACTGACTGCCCGCCACCTGTGCCAGCAGGGGGTTAGCAATATCATTGTTGCCAACCGATCTCTGGATCGGCCCGGGCGGTTAACCGCCATGTTTGGCGGCAAGGCAGTACTGCTGTCGGACTTGCCCCGGGTACTGCCCACCAGCGATATTGTGATCAGTTCCACTGCCAGTCCGGTTCCCGTGCTCGGCAAAGGGGCCGTTGAGCGGGCACTGAAGCTGAGAAAACACCAACCCATGTTTATGGTCGATATTGCCGTGCCTCGCGATATTGAGCCTGAAGTCAGCGATCTGGCGGATGTTTTTCTCTATACCGTTGATGACCTGCAAGATGTGATAGAAGACAACCTGCAACAGCGAAAAGCTGCTGCTCGCCAGGCAGAACGGATGATTGAGGCAGATACCTTCGAATTCATGACCCGTCTGCGCGCACTCGACGCCGTTAATCTGCTGCGCAGCTACCGCCAGAGCGCCGAGGCAGTGCGCGACCAGGAGTTGAAGAAGTCCCTGTTAAGTCTGGCCAGGGGTGCCCAGCCTGAGGACGTGCTGCTACAGTTAGCCCGCACCCTGACCAACAAACTGATGCACCACCCCAGCGTGCAACTGAAAAACGCAGCCGCCAAAGGCCAGCATGAACAGCTGGAGTGGGCTCAGAAACTCCTTGGTCTGAGTCCTGATCAGAACAGCGACCCGATAAATCCCGAACAGGCAACGGATTATGAGCATTAGTTCTCGAAAAACAGTCCGTTTCCGGTAACAATCCTCCCCATTCTGCCGTTGTTGGTACCATTTTTTCATAACCCGACTTCAACCCCTTAGTAACCAAAGTTTGTTAACCCATGAAACAGTCAATTATCGTCAAACTGGAAAACCTCGGTGAACGCTTTGAGGAGCTTGCCGCGCTCCTGAGCGATCCGGGGGTGATTGGCAACCAGGATCAGTTTCGCAAACTCTCCCAGGAGTATGCCGAACTGGAGCCGGTGGTGAAGGCCTACCAGGAGTACGACCAGCTGCTCAGCGACCGGGCTGAAGCCGAGGCCATGATGACGGACGGTGATCCGGAGATGGCAGAGCTGGCCCGTGAGGAGCTTGGCAACTGTGACATGCAGCTGCCTGAGATGGAAAAAAACCTGGAAGTTCTGCTCCTGCCCAAAGACCCTCGTGACGGCCTCAACACCTTCTTGGAAATCCGCGCCGGCACCGGTGGTGATGAAGCAGCCATTTTTGCTGGCGACCTGTTCAGAATGTACTCCCGCTACGGGGAAAAACGTGGCTGGCGCATTGAGGTGATCAGTGCCAGCGATGGCGAACACGGTGGCTATAAAGAGATCATCACCCGCGTTATTGGCGCTGATGTGTACGGCCGCCTGAAATTTGAATCCGGCGCCCACCGCGTACAACGGGTGCCGGAAACCGAATCCCAGGGACGCATCCACACCTCCGCCTGCACTGTGGCCGTGATGCCTGAGCCGGATGAACAACAGGCTATCGAAATCCGCAAAGAAGACTTGCGCATTGACACCTATCGCTCCTCAGGGGCCGGCGGCCAGCACGTTAACACCACCGACTCCGCAATTCGGATTACCCACCTGCCCACGGGCATTGTGGTGGAGTGCCAGGATGAACGCTCGCAGCATAAGAACAAGGCCAAGGCACTGAGCTGGCTGTCTGCCAAGCTCCAGGATGCCCAGGACAGCGCTGCCGCCAAAGAGATGAGCGACACCCGCAAAAGCCTGGTAGGTAGCGGTGACCGCTCAGAGCGCATCCGCACTTACAACTACCCTCAAGGTCGGGTAACGGACCACCGCATTAACCTGACCTTGTACAAGCTCCCGGAAATCATTGAGGGTGAACTGGACCCGGTGATTGACCCTCTGCGACAGGAGCACCAGGCAGAACTGCTAGCCAGCCTGGCGGGCGAATAACCCATGAGCAGTGCCCGCATAGATGTCGTTCTGGCACAGGCCAGCCAGGCACTGGCTGCCAGCACCACAGGGCGCCTCGATGCCGAGCTACTGCTGGCCCATGTGCTTGATAAACCACGCAGCTACCTCTTTACCTGGCCAGAGCAATTGCTGGACTGCGCCCAGGTTGCCGCATTCAGACAACTGGTGAGTCGGCGTCAGATGGGGGTGCCCGTGGCTTATCTGACCGGCTACCGGGAGTTCTGGCACCTGACATTGAAGGTCACCGAAGCAACACTGATTCCAAGGCCTGACACCGAGCTGCTGGTTGAGCTGGCCCTCAACCCCGAGCTGCTGCCCGGGCAAGAGCCTTCAGCCACCATCAGGGTGGCCGACCTCGGCACCGGCACCGGTGCCATTGCCCTGGCCCTGGCCAGCGAGCAGCCGCACTGGGATATTGTGGCCGTCGACAAAAGCCCTGAAGCACTGACCGTGGCCAGGGAGAATGCCGCTAACAACCAAATTGCTAACGTACTATTTCTGGAAGGCTCCTGGTGCGACCCTCTGACGCAAGGCGCTTTAAACCTGATCGTCAGTAATCCACCGTACATTGCCAGCGATGATCCACATCTGAAAATTGGCGATGTGCGCTTCGAACCAATTCCAGCCCTGGCAAGCGGTGCCGATGGACTTCAAGACATTCGCCAGATTGCCAAACAGTCCCTGCCCTGTCTTGTCACGGGTGGTTGGCTGCTATTGGAGCACGGCTACGATCAGGGCGCCCTGGTACGGGCAGTTCTTGCGCAGGCAGGCTTCAGCCAGATCCGTACCGAAACTGACCTGGCTGGCCACGATCGAGTCACTCTTGCCCGCAGGCCTGTCGGGTAAAAAAGTGATCCCTGGCATGAAGGCGATCTCGGTACTGAAACATTAACCCGTTAACCTGGATGCGCAGAAACACTCAGTTTTGATACACTGAACGCCTTGTATACTTGCCAGAGCAGAACGGTTATTTTCAACAAGAGCAAGGCGATACAGCAGTGCTGACACCTTATCCGGTCGATGGATAGATGAAGGATATTTGGAGAAAAAATGCTCGCCAGACGATTTCAAAGCTTTTTACAGCAGGACTACGCCATCGGCATCCTCCTATTCATTGCCGCCGCACTGGCCATGCTCTGCGCCAATACACCCTTTGTTCAATATTATGACTTACTCTTTTCCACTCCGGTCCGCTTCACGGTAGGTCCGCTGGATATCCACAAACCGCTGCTGCTGTGGATTAACGACGGTTTGATGGCAATATTTTTCTTGCTGATCGGCCTTGAAGTGAAACAAGAAGTTCTCGATGGCGAGTTAAGCTCACCGGCACAAGTGATGCTGCCAGGCATTGGTGCCATCGGCGGCATGGTTGTCCCTGCCCTTATTTACGCCGCCTTCAACTACACCGACCCCATTGCCATCAAAGGCTGGGCCATTCCTGCGGCCACCGATATTGCTTTTGCCGTGGGTATTCTGGCACTGCTGGGCAAACGGGTGCCGGCCTCGTTGAAAATATTCCTTCTGGCCCTGGCCATTATCGATGACCTGGGCGCCATCGTGATAATCGCCTTGTTTTATACCGAGGAGCTCTCCCTGGCCTCCATTGGTATTGGGGCGGGACTACTGGCGATACTGGCCCTGTTTAATTACCGGGGCATTAGTAAAACCAGCCCTTACCTGTTCGTCGGCACGCTGCTGTGGATCTGCGTACTGAAATCCGGCGTTCATGCCACCCTCGCCGGGGTGTTACTGGCTTTTACCATTCCGCTTAAAGCCGTTGACCGCAAGGGCCGCTCACCACTCAAAGCACTTCAGCACCAGCTGCACAGCAAAGTGAACTACCTGATCCTGCCGATCTTCGCCTTTGCCAATGCTGGGCTGGTGCTTAATGCCGAACAGATCAAAAGCCTGGCCAATCCCGTTCCCCTGGGCATCGTGGCAGGCCTGTTCCTGGGCAAGCAGATTGGCGTTTTCTCCTTCTGCTGGGTAGCCATTAAAACTGGTTTGGCCAAGCTCCCCACTGGCGCGGGATGGATGCATATGTATGGCCTGTCAACACTGTGCGGCATCGGCTTTACCATGAGCCTGTTTATCGCTTCACTGGCTTTTGAGAGCGTCCCCGACTACATAGTGTCCGATCGCATTGGTGTACTGACCGGCTCCATACTCTCAGCCGTAATGGGCTTTGCCATTCTCTATTGGGCTGGGCGCAAAAAGGCCTGAGTCCCCGGCCGCCACGGAACGGCGGCCATTAAATCAATCCGCACCTCCACAGGTGGTCAAAAGCTGTTACACTCGCTGAACTTGTTCGTTTTGTGGCACCCAGAAGAGCGAGCCTGTCAGGCTCAGTAAAAAAATCGGGTGATGTTTCTGGCCAACTGTTCCAAGAGCCTGTTGAATCTATGGAAAACAGAGGTGTTTTGCTGGTCAATCTGGGGTCACCGAAGAGCACTTCGGTGGCCGATGTCCGGCGCTATCTTGATGAATTTTTGATGGATGAGCATGTCATTGACCTGCCCAGACTGGTTCGCCGCCTGCTCCTCAGCCTGTTTATTCTGCCCTTCCGCCCCGCCAAATCAGCCGAGGCCTATCGGTCTATCTGGACGGACCAGGGTTCACCCCTGATCGTCAACAGTGAGCGGTGTGCAGACCTGTTACGGCAACGCACCCGCATCCCCATTGAGTTGGCGATGCGCTACGGCAAACCCGACATGGCGACCGCTCTTGGCAAGCTGGCCAAACATCCGGGCATTGAGGAGATTCTGCTCTTTCCCCTCTATCCACATTACGCCATGTCGTCGGTAAAGACCGTCATTGCCCGGGCACAAACCCTGATGCAGGAGATGGATATCAGAATCCCCCTGCGGGTTCACCCTGTTTTCTATGACCACGACGCTTACATCGAAGCCCTGGTAGAGAGCGCCACCCCCTGGCTGGAAAAACCGTTTGACCACCTGGTGTTCAGTTATCACGGTGTACCCGAGCGCCACATCCTCAAAGATGACCCTACTGGCAACCATTGCCTGAAGGACAAAGGCTGCTGCCAAAAAACCTCCATTGCTCACAAGACCTGTTATCGCCACCAGGTCTACCAGACCACTGAAGCCTTTGTCGAAAAGGCGGGCATTCCCATCGATAAGTACAGCGTTGGCTTCCAGTCACGGCTTGGCAGGGCCAAGTGGCTGGAACCAAACACACTGGATGTACTAAAGCAACTGGCCGCCCAGGGGACTCGTCACGTTCTGGTTATCTGCCCGTCTTTTGTCTGCGACTGTCTGGAGACGCTGGAGGAGATTGGCATGGGCGCCCGAGAGGAGTTTATCGCTGCCGGCGGTGAATCTCTGGAGTTAATTCCCTGTTTAAACGACCATCCGGCCTGGATCGATCTTTTGGCTAAATGGTCAGAGACCCCTCTGGTGTATTAATACCAGAGGTGAAAAAAACGGTATTTTTCTTTACCGGCACTTTGGGTGTTATCATGCGCGCTTTAGTCTTCTGACCAGCACACGGCTTAAATTCTGAGGGTGAGTATGCAGGGCGAAAACAATCTCCCTCCACAGTCTGCGGGGCAACAGCGCATTGCCAACGGCGAAAACTTAAGGCAGGGCTACCTGAAGGCCATGGGCATACAGACCTGGTTTCCCAGGTGTCAACTGGCTAATGCAAGGCCACCCAGACCTTTTGACTGGATCTCAGAGGATGCCAAAGCCTTTGCCGAAGTTCAAAATGAGACCCGCGCAGCAGATAGGCTGACAACTCAACCCCAGCATCAACCAACCACAGGCTACGCACCAACAAAGCCGGCAGATATTCTTGGGCAGTTTATGCCCACCTCAACACCGGTCGTGGAACAGAGTGTCACGCCCGAACCAATAAAACAGCAACTGGCGCCGAGCAGCCGATTCCGGCTGGTTGTCATATCGGTCAGCGATGACTGCCTTGTGGTTGCCGAGATGCCCCACTGTGGCCTTAACCAGTTCAGCAGGTACCACCAAAAAATGCTGGACGACATCATCAGGGCACTGAAACTTAGCAGCAACAGCGCCCCGGTTATGCGCGAGTTTGTCTGGCCCATGACCGACGGACGCGGGCTGCTAAGCCTGCTGGAACAAGATGATGGCGCCGCTGCCGATGCGGTAAACGTTTATCTGAACACTCAGCATGGTCTGGCCCGGCGAACAACCATCCTGCTTTTTGGCCAGGCAGCAGCACGGTTTGTACTTGATCCACAAAAGAACTTCGACCAGTTGCGCGGCCTCCAGCCCACTTCCAGTCAGTGCTTTGCAGTCACCCATAGCCTGAATGAGCTGATGAAACAACCAGCACTGAAGCGTGAAGCCTGGCAGGACCTGGCGCCACTGCTGACAAGAACCCAACCCGCGACAACCAGCCCAGCCTAGCCAGATATGACGACGTCGAAACTCACTTTTATGCCCATGCAGGCAAACGACCTGGAGCAAGTTAATGCCGTCGAGCAAGGCTCTGCCGAACACCCCTGGCGGGCTGCGCACTTTGTCGACAGCCTCGACTCAGGGTACATCTGTGAAACCGCAAGGATAGATAATCTCGTGGTAGGTCACAGCGTCATGATGACCGCAGCCAGTGAGGCCAGCATCCTTATCCTGACCGTTGATAAACAACACCAGCGACAAGGAATTGGCCGACAGCTGTTACAGCACATGATTGATCTGGCCAGTAAAACCGACTGCGAAACCGCACTCCTGGAAGTTCGCCGCTCAAACCACAGGGCATTCAACCTGTATTTGAGCGAAGGCTTCAGCGAGATTGGCATCCGCAAAAACTACTACCCTGTGGGCAATGGTTGGGAAGACGCCATCGTTATGGCGATGGAGTTAAAAACCTTTTCCTTTAACCCTGCCAACCCACCACCAACTATCGGCAAGACCACAAGAAAAAATCGCCCGGGCAACGGATAGCACCACACCTTCGCAGCCCCCCCCCTGTCAACCAGCGAAAAAAGCGACACAATACGCGCTTTCCCCCGCTGCACAGGTGGAAATTGATGGGTATAATCCTGCGCCACCTGTTTCAGTTTTTGCAAGGTCCTAAGCGTTGATCATCTTCACCGTTACCAACAAAACCACTTCTCAAGTCTATGTCGGATCAACCCGCAACAGTCTGTCAGACCAATGGGAAAAAATGGTGGCCGCAGCAGAGCAGAATCTCGACTATCCACTATACCAGGAGATTCGCGCACACGGCCCCGATGCCTTTGTGGTTGAAGAGTGGGATTACATCGACAACCGCGATGAACTGAACGCGCTGGAGCAAGAAGCCATCAAAACGCTTAATGCCCGGAGCCTGAAAGGCTATAAAACCAGCACCATCAAGATCCAACCGAAAAAGAAAACCCGGGTGCGCAAATCATCTCTGGAGAAAGAGATGGCCAACATCTTTACCGAGGTTGACTTCGGCATGGATGATTTTGACGACATTGTCCCCGAGCCTGCCGGGCAGACCCGGAATATCAGAGAATCGGCGCCAGAGAGTTCCAGCGTTGCTATATCCAGCGCTGCCATAGTTGTTGAGGCGCCAGCTCAAAGCGACAAGACTGCACCGCTGCAACCGGAACAGCCAGCCATCAGGCAAGAGAGAGGCTCTCAGGTCAACGCCGTGGTACAAATGAGCAACATCTGCCTGAGCGACGATTTTTCTGCCCAACTTGAAGCCATTCAGGCAGCCGCCAACGGCGTTCTCGCTGGTGACAGCAGCGCAGTGGAGCTGCTGAACTGCCAGGCACCAGAGCCGGTCGAAATCACTGTTGAAATGGCCTCGATTGGACTGACAGGAGCGGATCTGAAACCCGGGACGGCTATCGAACCGGACAGCAGAGAGCAGCGGATTCGCGCAGCCATTGCCAGACACAGAAAAACCAGGGCACAGAGAACGTCTGACAACCTGACAACTGAGCGTCAAATGATTGAGCAGCAGCTGGCCGAATTAACCGCGCGCGCCACTAACAACGCCACCATTGCCGCCGTAGCTTAACGCTCCTCCTGAGAGTTCCAGCGCCCCCCCTGGCTCAAGGTCACTTGAGCCACAACACTCCGCAACACTCGCCCACACAAGCCGCAATAACAAAAGCCTCAGAAGGCCAGAAAGGCAAAAATACTTATTCACACATTAATCCATCAAACATATAATCAGTCATTTTAATGCGCAGGCGAACCAGCAACTTTTTTGCACGCCTCTTCAAACCACAAGAACGCCCTATTCGTTTTTTTGCACAAAGGTAATATATGTCCGCCAGGGATCTACTTGAGAGTTTTTTTGACCTGAAAGCTCACAAGACAACCATCAAAACCGAAGTGATTGCCGGTTTCACCACCTTTATGACCATGGCGTACATTCTGGTGGTCAACCCCCTGATTCTTAAAGATGCTGGCATGGACTTTGGGGCGGTATTCACTGCTACCACGTTGTCGGCCATCATCGGTACACTGGTTATGGCGGTATGGGCGAAGCTACCTTTTGCCCTCGCCCCCGGTATGGGGTTGAACGCCTTTTTTGCCTACGGTGTCGTCCTTGGTATGGGATACTCCTGGCAAATGGCACTGACCGCTGTCTTCCTTGAGGGCATTATTTTCCTCCTGCTGACTGCCTGTAATATTCGCGAAGCCATTGTCAACAGTGTGCCTGCAAGCCTGAAAAAAGCTATCTCCTGCGGCATTGGCCTGTTTATCGCCTTTATCGGTTTGCAAAATGCGGGCATTGTCGTCTCCAATCCAGCCACCATGGTAACCGTTGGCTCGCTGACCGACCCGAAACCACTGCTGGCCCTGATTGGTACGCTGATTACTGGCGTATTGCTGATTAAAGATGTCCGTGGTGCCTTGTTGATCGGTATCGTTCTGACGACACTGATCGGCTTTCCAATGGGGGTAACTGCGATGCCTGACTTCAGCAACGGCCTGACGCCGCCCGACCTGTCGCCTATCTTGTTCCAATTCCAGTGGGACAAGATATTCACTGCCGACATGGCAATTATCCTGTTCACTTTTTTGTTTGTTGATATGTTCGACACCGTCGGCACACTGGTTGGCGTGTCCACCAAGGCTAATATGCTCAACGACAAGGGCGAAGTCCCTAACTGCAAGCAGGCTCTGTTTGCCGATGCCGTAGCCACCACCGCCGGCGCCTGTCTGGGCACCAGCACCGTGACGACCTTTGTGGAAAGTGCCACCGGGGTTTCTGAGGGTGGCCGTACGGGTCTGACCGCTCTGGTTGTGGCCGGTCTGTTCCTGGTTTCCCTGTTTCTGTCGCCACTGTTTCTGATGGTACCCAGCGCCGCGACCTCGCCAGCACTGATCCTCGTAGGTCTGTTTATGATGACACCGATCAAAGATATTGATCTGGATGACTATAGCGAGTCGATTCCTGCGTTCCTGACTCTGCTGTTTATGCCCATGACCTACAGTATTGCCGAGGGTATTATCATCGGTATGCTCTCTTACATCCTGCTTAAGCTACTCACTGGCAACTACCGACTGGTGCCCGTCACCTCTTACATTGTGGGTACTTTATGCCTGGCTAAAGTGATTGTCTGAGCGCCACGCTTCACCTGCTTTTCGATACGGCTCATAATGTGAGCCGTTTTTTTGATAGTAAACACCATGTCCCTACCAAACGTCCTACCCAACAAGTACGAAGAGCAACTGGCGAATAAGGCCAGCCACATTGCCGGCGACTTTGCTGAATTTAACCTGCCCGAACTCGAACTCTTCCGCTCGCAACCAGAACACTATCGGATGAGAGCAGAGTTTCATGTCTGGCATGAGGGCGAACACTGCTATTACCGGATGTTTGATCCGCAGAGCAAGAAGCCTTTCGAGGTCACTGACTTTCCCAGCGGCTCAACCACCATTAACCGTCTGATGATGCCCCTTATGGAAGCCATCATCGCCAGCCAACAGCTGAAAAAAAGACTGTTTCAGGTCGAGTTTCTGACCACTCAAACTCGGGAGGCGCTGGTCTCCCTGATCTACCATCGCCAGCTGGATGAGCATTGGCAACAGGAAGCAAGAGAGTTGCAGGCACAACTTGGCATTCGAATTATTGGCCGCGCTCGTAAACAGAAGCTGGTGCTTGACCAGGATTACGTCACCGAAACCCTGAACGTTAATGGCCGGTTATTTTATTACACCCAAATGGAAAACAGCTTTACCCAACCCAATGCCGGTGTTAACGAACAGATGCTGGCATGGGCCGGTCGAGCGGCCAAAGCAATCACCCAAAGCACCAGCAGTGATCTGTTGGAGCTTTACTGCGGCAATGGCAACTTTACCTGTGTGCTGGCCGGCTACTTTAACAAGGTTCTGGCTACCGAGATTGCTAAAACATCAGTGCATTCTGCCCGGGAAAATTTCCGACTCAACGGTGTGGAGAACGTTACCATCGCAAGGTTGTCCAGCGAGGAATTGACTCAGGCGATGAACAAAGAACGGGCATTTCGTCGCCTGAGCGACATTGATCTGGACAGCTATTGCTTCTCAACCATTCTGGTTGATCCACCACGGGCCGGTCTGGATAGTGGTACCGAAAAACTGGTGCAGAGTTTCGACAACATTCTGTATATTTCCTGCAACCCGCAGACCCTTAAGCAAAACCTGTCAACTATCTGCCAGACCCATAAGGTGGCAAAAGCCGCCCTTTTTGACCAGTTCCCATACACTCATCATGCAGAAATGGGCGTTTATCTGATCCGCAGATAATTGGTTTTACAAGCCCCGGTGACACTCCTATGGTCATTTAATAAGGAAGTTCACTGGGGAAGTAACTCGTGAAAAAAAATAATTCGAACCGTCTCACCTTTTCAATTGCCTTCTCGTTGCTCTGGCTCTTTTTTGTGCCGTTTTCACACAGCAGCGACAGCGCTTCCATCAAAACAGCCATTTTGTTTGTTGCCTACGACCAAGGCGAAAGCAATGCCTTTTTGCGCATTCAAGAGCAGCTCAAAAGCGCCAATATTCCCTATCGAATTCTGGCCATGGGACGAGCTGCAGAGGTATTTAAAGATGATCCGGCATTGATCAGAGTGGCGAACCTCACGCGCGATGAAGATCTTTACAATAATCGTAACCAACTTCTGAACCAGCGGTTGCTATACCAGCTGAGTGAAATGATCTCAGCCAAAATTGTCTATGTTGGCATGGCCAGCCGGGCCCAGGCACAAATAGCCAATACTTGGGAGAGAACTGGATCCAGAGTCATTGCCTTCTACGATAATCTCGAGCCGGTTGATTCTGTCCGATACGTCAAGCCGTTTTTGGATGAACTGCGTTACGCTGATGCTTTTCATGTTCCAGGCTCCAGTGCCGCCAACAGTTTTCAACAGTTGGCCAAAACCATGGGTGCCGATGTGGTGATAACCGGCCAGCCCACCATGGAGGAGTGGAACGAGACCTACCAACAGGCTGACCCAACCTTGTTGCGCCAAACTCTGAATATTGACCCACAGCAGCCAGTGGTATTGTTTGCCGGTGACTACAGCAGAAGTTATCCAGACGCCTTGCAAACTTTTGTTGAAGCCGCAGGCATGCTTTCGGATATTCTCTTCCTGATGACCTATCACCCCAAGTCCGATGGCAGTCTGGAGCACACCATAATCGCCCAATCAGGATTAAAAAATATCCACCTGATAAGACCTGACGCATTTTCAACGGACGCATTGAGTACAATTGCTTCAATAGTTATTGTGCACAAATCATCTGTTGCCCAGCAGGCCATATACCAAGGCAAACCAGTCATCTATGTGGCCAGACCGGACTATCACAATCTAATGTTGACGGAGCAACTGGCCATTCTTGCCTCAACGCCAATACCCCTGGCAGTAATGATCAAAGCCCATCTCGAAGGCTACCAGACACTTGCTGTTGCAGAGAAACTGGGCATACCCGATGCGCCTAGTAAAACCATCGCCCGCCTGATGATCGAAGAGTTAAAGCGTTACGACAGCTGAGATTGACGTTTCCTCATCCGGCCTGACCAGGCCGGAGATTATTTTCACCCATTGTCTTTAAGACAACTCCACACTGTGGTCTACTCAAAGCTTGACAGGTCGCAACGATGAAGGTGGACAATGGGTGTCCGGCTGCCCCATTTATGGCTAACTCTTAAACTCATACTGTTACTGATAGTCAGCATCCTGACGCTGACGTTGCTGTGCAACTTCCTGGTCAGCAGAGCCACCGGTAGCGCCCTCTACTCCAATCTGGATGCCCTGCCCCACAGACAAGTGGGCGTTTTGCTTGGTACCAGCAAATACTCGCGCCAGGGCGGCCTTAATGACCATTATCGTCTCCGGGTCGACGCCGCCATTGAACTGTTCAACGCGCGCAAAATTGATTACATACTGATCAGTGGCGACAACAGCACACCCTTTTATGACGAACCCACCACAATCCGTCGTGACTTGCTGCAAAATGGCATTCCGGCCCAAAAAATTTACCGTGATTACGCAGGTTTCAGAACACTGGACTCCATCCTGCGAGCTCATCACGTATTTGAGCTGGACAGTTTTACCATTATCTCTCAAGCCCCCCACAGCAAACGGGCGCTGTATATCGCCATCAATCATGATATTGAGGCCGTAGCCTTCAATGCCGGCGATGGTAACAATACCGACATCAGCAACAAAGTCAGGGAGATTTTGGCGCGGGTATTGGCAGTAATGGAAGTGCATTTATTCAATACTGGCCCCAAGTTTCTCGGCCCAACCATTGAAATCGGGGTGACGCCACCCACTTGAGCACAAGAAAAAGATGAGAAAAGCCCCCGGCCTGCAAAGAAGCTAGCTTCAGGAAAATGGCTTCATAACAATCCCGAGAGTAAACCTTAATCTGGTGTTTAAAGATCAATATTAAAAAAGGAAGACTTTTTAATTTTGCGGCGAATTTTCTCCATCGCATTGGGAAACCATCTATCCAGACGACGCGTTTCCCGGTAAATTTCATCAGCCAGACGTGGGTTACGGAAGTCATTAAAGACAATACCCAGCAAGGTCACATCACTGTGCTTTAGTCGGTCCAGGGCAGCCCTGAACTGTGTCTGCCGGGTAACACCTGCCATAACCACCAAAATGGCACCATCGGCCATAGCACAGATAGATTCCGCCGGAATATTACTGCGGTT
>JAQFVO010001037.1 GCA_027942505.1 Endozoicomonas sp.
CACACAACTCTGCGATCAGCACCATAACGGTGCTGACTGCCGCCAGACCTGTAGCGGTGTTATTGCCACGGGTCGCACCAATCACCCAGATGCCCAGACCGGCATACAGCAGGGCCAGCCTTGCCAGTATCAGACCGCCGTGGTAGTCCATCAATGCCAGAGGGTTGAGCGCCAGATCCATCTGACCCAGCCAAAAGAGGTAGAGCGGGTAGCCCACCATAACCAGACCCAGGATGATGAAGCCGACCGTAGCCAGTGCCCGGTCAGCGTTTTTCTGGAATCCACCCAGATTGCCCGCCTGCATTCGCAACAGCAGCGCAGCGGCTGGAATGCCAACGACAAATGCCGTCATGACAAACTGGAAGGTGGTCCAGCCACTGTTCCAGGTTGGCACGGTATCCAGCGTGTAAACATTGGCAATAGCCCACAGTAGCGCCAGACCCAGGGCCATGGCAGCGGCCAGTACCAGTTTCTGCAGCGGTTGCAGCAGGCCAAAGTGCACCATCAGCAGGTACGTAAAAGCAGCACCACCAAAAAGGGACGTGGTGATGATCTCAATACTCAGGGGCGAAAGGTGTTCCAGACCAAAGATGACATTAACAGCCCGCAGCGGCTGACCCAGGTGGGTAACGGCAGCAACGGCAGAAATGCCCAGCAGTATCAGTACAGCCGGCAATAATCGGTTCAGCACCTGTTGACGACGACTGTCTTTATTAAACATCAGCAGACAGGCAAGCACCAGGAACAGCCCAACAGCACTCTGTGCCAGAACCGTAAAGAAAACCAGTGATAACTCGTGCATGGTTATACCTCCCGTGTGTTGATAATCTGCCCGGTACGATCACCGGAAGGTTTGGCATTGCGATTGGCTTTCAACACCAGTGACGGGCTGGTCAGAGATGAATCAGGCAGCGGGGCAATATCGGCCTCGGTACCATATCGGGCGCGTAACTCCTCGATGGGACCAAAATCCAGCGCACGCAGCGGGCAGGAGTCAATGCAGATGGGCATTTTCCCAGCCTCGACCCGGTCGTAGCAGCCATCGCACTTGGTCATGACCTTTTTTTCTGCATCAAACTGCGGCGCGCCGTAAGGGCAGGCCATCTCACAGTAACGACAACCGATGCAGACGTCTTGGTTGACCACCACTAAGCCGTCGTTGGCCCGCTTGTGCATAGCCCCGGTGGGGCAGGCACCGGCACAGGCCGGTTTGGCGCAATGGTTACAGCTGATGGAGGTGTAGTAGGTAAACACGTTCTGGTCGAAGGTGCCGTCTTCATGTTGCACCCAGCTGCCACCGGCGTACTCATAGACCCTGCGCCAGTTGACGCCTACCTTCAGGTCATTCTCATCTTTACACGACAATTGACATGTTTTACAGCCGGTACATTTCGCCGTGTCGACGTAGAAGCCCAGTTGTTTCTCTGCTATTAGAGCCATTGATTGCTACCCCTTATACCTTGGCGATGTCG
>JAQFVO010001038.1 GCA_027942505.1 Endozoicomonas sp.
CAGACTCTTGCAAAACCGGGGCGAACCATATATGTCTTTGTGGTTCCCTTCTTTTCAGGGGCTTTTGCGACAGCCTCTGGAAGGGGGTTAAGACTTGTGACTAAGAGATAGCCTGCGCAGCCCGGCCCGATATGTCGGGGAGTGTCAGAAGTCCACAATCAATCCTTCGAGCAGCACAGGGGAGGAACGGTGCAAACTGCTGAAGACATGACGGGATCAGAAGTGGGAGAGTGTCGTCTTTTGAGGGTTGCACCGGATTGCTGTATCCCTGAAAGACAGATCATTGCGAAGTTCACTGCCGCAAAAGCCAAATGCTTGAGCCCGAAAACTGGCTCTGACATAGAGACTGAGAAATAGCCGTTTTCAATCGTTAACCTACTTATCCCATTCATTCAAAACCACTCCCGCCGATTAAGGGCCGTTGATCAAGTCATTCTTAAAGCCCGTTTTCATGATTTGGTGCGCTGGATTTTCTGTCCACGGCTGCTACTGTAAGGGCCAATACCATGTTCTGCATCCTTATCAGGGCTAGTGTGGTAGGAACCCAAAGGAGTTTGCCATGTCTTATCCAATTAGTGACTCCGCAAGACTGATTCCCATTGATCAGCCATTTTTAAAAGCAGAAGAAAAAAAATCATTCGGTTCGGAACATCTCTCAGCCCTGTTTCCATTTCCTATAGAAGCCAAAAGACATATTCACGATTTTTTTGATAAACTACCGGAGTTTCAGCTGACTCCCGATCAGGTAAAGCCACTGTTGAGTTACACCATAGAAAACTTTAATGAGTATGCTCGGAAAATGCATCAGGACCACCTTCAGATCTATCAGTTGGTCAATCCACAAGCAACACAGAGCATGTTTAAAGAGCACAAAAGTAACTGGTTGCTGGTTCTGAAGCAGCGAATAAAATCGGAAGGTCTTAATCTGAACGTCAGGAAAATAAAGGAAAAACTGAAAGAAATACTACCCAAAAAAAATTATGACACCCTGGACGTTATTTTTAAACAACAGAAAAAAGAGAGCAATGAGACCGTAGCCCTGATCAATGCCTGTTTTTTGATGGGAGAAAATATTCACGAATCGCTGGCCAAAGCACTGACCGAATACGGCTATCGCGGTTTACTCGAATACAACTATGTCAGTTATGCCAGTGAGTCTGCGATACCACGAAAATCATATGCTGATGCCGGTGTTGCCTATTGTGCCTCCCCGGTCGGGCCTGAAAATGCCAGTCAATATCGATCCTTTGGTGGCAGAGAAGGGGTGGCAGGGAAAGATTCCCGGTCAACGTTTCCACGATGGTTCCAATCAGTTCGTCATGGTCGCATGCAGTCCCGGAACCATGAAAAATCCTAT
>JAQFVO010000891.1 GCA_027942505.1 Endozoicomonas sp.
GGACACTCTCAATCCGTTATGATTTACGCCCTGTACAAAAGAATTCTGTTCAAGGCTGGTGTGTGCAAGTTCCTGGCCCGCCCTCCTCATCTGCAACACGATCCAATCATTTACTTTCTTTTTACCCCGAACTCGGCAGTATTTTATCAATTCCTGGAGGTATTCCTGCAGAAGCTGGGTAATGTTGCCGCCTTTTTAAAATTCGCCCGAAACCTCATTGTTGAGAAGGAAGATCTGTTTCTGAGAAATGACCATCAGTTGCGACAACGGATCGACCAGAAAAGAGAGCAGAATTCCTCCGAGCTGGAGCAACTTGCCCGGCTGGAGGCTCAGGGTGAAATCACAGAAAACCAGTACATTGAATCCAGTAATCAGCTGTTGGACAGACATAAGCATGAAATGGGTGAAATATGGCTCGGTTACGTCGGCGAACAGTTTTCGCGTTTGCCTGACATGGCAAAAACCATACTGCACGACGATCACAACATACCCCCGGGCTTATTAACCAGGCAACTGGTCGATGCTTACATTTAGGCTCGCTGTTGTGGCTATCATCATCCTGATCGCTGCTGGTAACCACAACAGCGAATACGCCGGATGACACAAAATAACCGGGCTGTCACCATGTTGAACAACACAGGCGCCAATGCACCCCAGTCCAGTAGAGTAGATCCCCCGATTGATGCCCCTTTGTCGAAAGAGGCAGGCGCATACCTGGGCGCTGGTAACCTGCTTGAAAACGACAAATGTCGTTCTCTGGGCGGCGCACAGCGGTCGGTTACTATAGCCCATACATCCATCCTGCTCACTCCCCCTGATCCGGCCAGACAAGACAGTGAGGGCAATACCCCGTTGTGTCTGGCTGCGCAGACCGGGGACCTGGCCCGGGCTCAACAGCTAATCGACAGGGGAGCTGATGTTCATCACACCAATCTCGATGGTGATAACGCGCTGACTCTGGCTGCTACTGGTGGGCATCTGACGTTTATAGAGTGGCTCGACAACCACTGCCCACAGCCTGTCGACCACGAAAACTACTACGCTGAGACTGCTCTGACCCTGGCAGCACGTCACGGTCACCAGCCAGTGGTACAATGGCTGGCCAGCCGGGGTGCGTCTCTGGAGCATCTCAACGACCAGCTCAAAGACGCACTGGCAGAGGCCGTTGCCAATGGCCACCTGGCGTTGGCGCAATGGCTTTCGTTTCAGGATACCGATCTCAGACGGGTCTACCCCGATGGCAATAACCTGTTCCTGCATGCGGTGTGCGCTGGCCACCAAGACATGGCCCA
>JAQFVO010001041.1 GCA_027942505.1 Endozoicomonas sp.
TTTGTACCAAAGTAACAGATGATGCTCTGATCAAGTGCTCCCGAAAATGACGGGCATACCTTCTGAAAATAGCTGGAGTGTGCTGTATTGGAAAAGACTTGTCGCTAATGACGGAATTATTTCTGAGGTGATCAATCAATGACCGGTTACCGGTAACGAGCCGATGGATAGACCATTTAATATATTTCGGCAAAGGCAGGTAGTTGCGGATATCGATGATTACTCCACACCTCTCCAGACTACTACGCAGGTCACGACAGACCTGACCAAGGACAAGCACGTCACGCATGGATAAATAACGGGTGATGCCCAACAGCATCTCGGTCGGCAACTGACAGATGCTGCGGCCATAAAAACAGACGGACTCTTCATTTTTACCCGGGTTGAGGCTCAGGGCCGATGGGTTTGATTGAAGAGACGATATAATCATAAGGGCCACCTTGTAGAAAGTTTTCTGAACTCGACTGAGCTGTGCCCGGCAATCAAAAAGGCTTCCTTTGTGCCTTAGTGTCTTTGTGGTTCAGAGCTTTTAAGCTTTTTGCGACAATCTCGAAGTCGGAGGGGTGACAACTGTCGTGTCACTCCTGTGGTACGATCTGCCAGAAAGTAATAATAGCACCTCTTCCCTTGAGATACTCAATATGGATCGTGCGGCCGCAGGGACTGAAATATAAATCATCAATATGTCCACTGAAATGCTGGCGACACTTTTCCCGCCACCGGTTTGTTTCAGTCCACCCGAGCAAAACAAGGTCCTTACCAGCGGCGATTGCAACAAGGGAACCATCTGGACTGAACTCCACCATGGTGGCCGGAATAGCAAACTCTTGTTTTATCCATTGATCAATGTCAGTGCGATGCCAGAGGACAACCTGCCACGCTTTTTCGTCGATGCAAATTACCGTATTGCCGTCAGCGCTGATTTTGGGCGCAGATTCAGGAAAACAGGGCAACTCATACTGTTTGCCCCAGACTCCAGAGGCATCAATGGCATAAATCCATGCCCTCTTGCCTGAGGTGACCATAAATAACCTTGGGTCCATCGTAGTCCTGATTTTACATCCGCTGCCATCCCACGGCTCCAGCAGGTGAGTTGATGTCACCCACGCACACAGACTCAGGATGATCAATTCATTATTTACACAGACAAACAATCGTTTAGCATCCAGACTGAACTTGGCGTGTGACATTGGTTGCAGGATTGCCGGATCACAGGTTCTGTCCATTTTCGTTACTTCCGACCAACGGCCCTGATCATCAAGACTGGCAACAATAACATGGACTTCTTTGCTCAATGGTGGGTAGCTGCATGCCCTTCGTTTTTTTTCACCCCATGCAACAAAGTGATGATCATCCGCACAGAATTCCATAACTTTATGATCAACCAGCAATTCAGACCTGATTTCCCCCGTTTTTGTCCAGGCCCCATCCTCCTGCTCGCTCACAAAAAAAAATTTCTCACCGTTAAACAGCGCAATATGTCTGGAATCCTGACTGATCGCAGATTGAAACTCATTAACAAGATCAGGACAGGCTTCAAACTGATATTTTGTCTGCCATTGACCATCAGCATTAAGACAAAAAATTAGTACCACACCACTATTCATGTCAAGTTTGGACAACTCACAAAGTACCACTCGTTGATTTTCTGCCAGGTGCAACTTATGTACTTCATAGTTTTCCAGTAATGGTGAAATTTCAGTCAAGTACTGCTTTTGAGTCAAATTCCATTTATCCGATTCGTTACGTTCAATGATGATTAACAGACCTTTTCCATCCTCCTCCGCACCAAGGATCAAAATACTTTTGTCGTGTACATGGCAGTCAATAACGAATGACTGGTAATCAATTGTGTGCTCAATTTCCCAGAAACCATTCTTCTGGGTCGTCCACACATGCAACCGTTCACCCTTATAGTCTTGCTGAATCATGCAGTTGTGCTGGTAATTAACTGTACAATAAGCTATGTCACTCGACTCAACGAAATAATGAATTGATATGAGGTTAACAGAGGATGCTCTGACCGAAAGCTCACGAAAATGACTGGTATATTTCATATAAATGGCCGGACTGTGTTGTATTGGGAAAGACTTGCTGTAATCGACAGGATTATTTCTGAGGTGGTCAATCAACAGCCGGTTGCCGGTAACGAACCGATGGACAGACCGCTTGGTTTTTTTCGGCAAAGACAGGTAGTTCCAGATGTCGGTTATTACGCCACACCTTTGCAGGTTCCTGCGCAGGTCACGACAGACCTGACCAAGAGCAAGCACCTCACCCATGGATAAATAGTGGGTAATGAACGCCAGCATCTCGGCCGGGAGCTGACTGATGCTGCGGCCATGGAAGCGCGCGACATCTTCACTTTCACCCCTGTTGCCCTGCTCCGGGCCCCGGGCCGATCGGCCTGATTGAGACTGCGGGATCGCAGCACTGTTTTTTATAAACATTCACAGGTGGACATTAAGCTTTTACTCCCTGCTTCGAGGTTGTCGCAAAAGCCCCTGAAAAGAAGGGAACCACAAAGACATATATGGTTCGCCCCGGTTTTGCAAGAGTCTG
>JAQFVO010000929.1 GCA_027942505.1 Endozoicomonas sp.
CAGGCCGCTGGCTGGAATGATCAAAAGCTGGGGCAGTTGTTAAGTTCGATTGTTCAGATTTGATGCGTAAGCCCTGAGGGCCTCCTTGAGCAAACCCGGATTAATGCTTTTCATGTGCTCAAGCAGCAATTTCAAGCAGTCACTTCTGCCGGCATCGGCTGCAATCAGGAGCGATACGTTCGTGCTGTAGTTAATTGACATTAATAAGGAGCTATTCAGCACGACGCGCATAACGTTGATATGACCTGAATTGGTCGCCACCATCAAAGACATCCCGCTTTTAGCACCATTATCGATAAGAACCTGCAAACACTCCGCGTGGCCAAGAAGGGCGCAATAGGACGTAAGATGATCTAATTCCCGGCCTTTGTGTTCGAAAGTGACTTGCGCCCGGGGACCGAAGTTGATATCGGCCTCTTCAAACCGCGGCCTTAGTTCTTCGAATTTACCCAGGGCATTTTTCATATCCTGATCCAGATTTTTCACTCCTTCTTCAATCAGTAATTTCAGGCATTCGAGGTGCCTCCCGGCGGCAGCGTTGGCCAGTGCAGTCTCCAGATCATTCGCCCCTCTACTGATCAAAGCGTGTAGACACGAGGTGTAACCAAGACTGGCAACTACCGATAGCAGGGAGACAAAATCACCCGTCTGTGCTGAACGAAACTTCGCGGTAGCCGCCTCCGGTACCTCGGCCAGCAGCAGGTCCAGTGATGCGGCATCGCCACGACGACAAATAGCAAGAGCACGGGATTCACAATAAGGAGAGTTTTCAACAAGCCTGGCCCCATCGGCACGAAGCAGAGGTAAGGGCCCCTGATGACATACCACGCATTTTCTTTCAGCAGCCGAATTCTCAAAGTGCCGGGTAATACACTCAAGGTGGTAAGTGTGGGGTCCTGGCTGGCAGGACGTCTCGACAACAGTCTTGTCAACAGCCCGATCACTGAATTGCACTTGGGTGTTATCGCTTTCCGGGCAAAGAGGACAACACAAACCGGCAGCACTGTTACTGCAACTTGTCGGGTTCATAATTCTGCCATTGAGAGACGTTGAATTATCATTTCAGGACCACTCCATGTCACATCCTGCCGAACTGACCCACGCCGCTGGCCTAAGAGTGATAGTTCTGAAAAAAGTTCACAAAACAAGCTATCAAGGCCGGTTCAAACCTGACAAAAATATATGGTTCAGCAAAGGTCAGTGAAAGCCTGTGATCCTATAGACAATTGTCGTTTGATGGTTAATTGGGTGACGGGTATTACTGATAAATACACCTCCCCCATCCACCTGAGGTAGTCATACTTCCGTGTGGTGCTGCCAGAAATTTTCAGGAACTTACGAGCAAAACACTTTGTGACACTCCCTGCCCTATCGGGCCTTGCCTTGCAGGCGAGGGTTTACAACGATTTTGCTAATGATATGTTTATCTTCCGACAAGCAGTCGTGAACATAACTGCAGTCATCAGCGCATTAATAGACGACACTATTTACTTACATAGACTGGCTGAAAGACTCATGAGCAAATCCTCACCAATGGCTTGACCGGTCATGACGTTTTTGACGAACCTCCAGGCTGGCTTGTTACGATTCGGCTTGCCAGCCGCTCTTGCAAACCTTCATCGGCCATTTCCATCGGCGACAACCCACAGTGATCAGGGCAGTACGCCTGACCGTACCTCCTGATGCAACGCTCATGAATGGGCTTGTCTCGAAAGAACTCATCACAATCACCGCTGAAGGACGCGAAGCAAAGCCACCAGGGACATATTACCGTAAAGCAAGCACACGCGGTGATACCGCGGGCCCTGGCCCGTGAGTAGGCGGTGGCGGGCGCTTTGATGGATGTGTCTGCGCCATGTTCCAGCAAGGCGTAGATCGCCGGTTCGTTTTTTTCCAGAATGGCCAGGTGCAGGGGGGTGACTCCCTGGTTAGTTTTTGCGTTGACATCAGCCCCTTTGTCCATCAGTACATTGATTAATGCTTCATGGCCAAACTGGGCAGCGTAGTGGATTGCCTGCCGGCCGCAGTGATCTGCCTTGTTGATGTTAATACCGTCATACCTGAGCAGCAGGTCGGCGAGCGGAGCATTATTCTGAATGGCAAGCATCAAAGGGGTGACTGCCTCTTGTGTGACGGCGTTGATATCGGCCTTCCCTGCTAACAGGGCGTGTAATGCCTGCACATCACCATTTTTACGTTTACACAGGGTATGGAGGGGAGTTAAGCCCTTAAAGCGGACGTCAACGTCGGCTTTTGCGTCAAGCAGACCACTTACTGTTTCACTGTCGACAGTCTTGGCAGCACAGACCAGGTGCAGAGGGGGGGTATTCCAGCCTTGTGCTACCTGATTCGGGTCTGCATGGTAGGACAACAGGGTCTTTATGGCCTGAACATTTTGCGAACGACAGGCCAGCTGCAGAAGGGTAAAGTCATTCGGATAATCCGCAGCCGTAACGCTATGGCTTGCATTGACATCCAGCCAGTGCGGAAGCAGGCACCTTGCCAGCATATGAACCAGCTCTGGGTGAACTTGATTATTAGCACAAGCTAATTCAATGGGTGTAAGACCTGATTTGGGTAACTTGATGTTAGGGTCCGCATCCCGTTCGAGCAATAGTTTCACAACCTGAGGCTTGTTCTCGATACAGGCAACGTGCA
>JAQFVO010000939.1 GCA_027942505.1 Endozoicomonas sp.
GTCATCAAGCACAGCAAGGGGCAGAAAAACTCGGCGTCGGTATCGCCGTGGACGCTGGCCGGTGCCGTGGTGGCCACACCTAACGCCAAGAGCGTGTGGTTTGCCCACAACCATCCTACTGGCGACGCTAAGCCTAGCTTTGCCGACGAGAGCATAACCGGACAACTGAACGACGTGCTTGATGGCACCGGGGTTGTGAATAACGGGCATGTAGTGGTTGGCAAGGGGGCGGCGCTTGGCGTCATGGATGCCGACGGGAACAGGCTCGGCACCACCCAGGCTACACCGATGCCGCGCAGCAAAACCTTCCCGGTCACTGAGCGCCAGTTGCGCATGAACCGGACGGAACACCCGCTGAACGACCCGGACAGCGCCCGTCGTATCGCAGACAGTGTGGCCAGCCCCTACGCGGTGATTCTGCTCAATACCAAAAATCAAGTGACTGGCGTCCTGCCGCTTGCTGACAACGACCTGAAGACCCTGCGCCATCCTACTGATAACCCGGCAGCTGCCCGTATTATGGCGGCGCTTGACAGCACCAACAGTAACCAGGTGCTGCTCAAGAGCACCGGTTCACCGCTGGCCATGAAGGGGATGCGTAATCTGGTCCGGTTCTTTAACCGGGGCGATAACATCAATGTGCTTGACCATCTGCGCGGCAAGAACGGTGAGTACCATTCATCCCGTGAACTGCGCTCCGATGACCTGGAAGAACGGGGAGCGTTCTATGCCCTGCGCCCTGAAGCCAGCGCCCGTGGTGTGCAGTCCGGCCCCTTGCGCCTGAAGATGCGGTCACTGGAACAGCGCCTTAACCATCCCATCCACGTATTGCAAGCGGAGAGTGAACTGCCCTCTAACCTGTACCGTCGCATTGTCGCTGACGGGGTGCAGGGACGGGTGCGCGGTTTGTTTGACCCGGATACCGGCGCCACCTACCTGATTGCTGCCAACCTGGACAACGTGGGCGAGGCAACCCGCACGGTGCTCCATGAACTGGTGGGCCATAAGGGTATCCGGTCACTGCTCGGCAAACGGCTTGATACCGTGCTCGATGAGATTCACCGGGATATGAGCGACCGGCTGAAGCAGGTACTCGGCAA
>JAQFVO010000966.1 GCA_027942505.1 Endozoicomonas sp.
GCTTGGCTTTTCCGGTCTGGTGGTCAGTGATTGTCTGACTATGCAGGGCGCCGCTGAAGCAGGTGATTTTCCGGCACGGGCGCGGGCTGCCTTGCAGGCGGGCTGTGATTTGCTGATTGTCTCTGATCGCCAGGGTTGTCTGGATATTCTGGATCAGCTGGATGATGCGCTGTTAACGGGAGTGGGGCCCAATGCGTTACTCTCCTCGCAACGCCCGGACTGGAACTTGCTGACGATTGATGAACGATACCAGGCAATTCGCACTACCTTGCTCAATCTCTGACCCAGACGGTGGGTGAATCAGTGGACATCCAGTACCTTGACTCGATTGATATGCCAGAATGGCTGGTGCCATCACTGGTTGCCGTTATCGCAACGGCGATTGTACGCGCTTTTACCGGCTGGCTGTCTCGCCGCTGGATTGCCCGGGCTGAGAACAAGACCAATGTCTGGTGTGGCACTTTGCTGGTGGGCAGTCAGCGTCCGCTGTACCTGCTTATCTGGGTGATCGGACTGAGCTGGTCAGTCGAATTTATCTGGGAAGGGTCGCGCAATGTGCTGTTTCAGCATTTTCTGTCCCTGCGGGATTTGCTGGTTATCATCCTCTTTTGCTGGATCTTTATTGCCTTGGTGCAGTCGCTGGAGCAACGTTACATTCAGCTGGAGCATAAGAAAAAGCTGGATCTGACCTCGGTGGTTGCTCTTGGTCGCCTGGTTCGGGTTGCGGTGATCATTCCCGGTGTCTTGTTTGCCATGCAGGTGATGGGGTACAGCTTGTCAGGCATTCTTGCCTTTGGCGGGCTTGGTGGCCTGGCAGTTGGCTTTGCCGCCAAAGATATGCTGGCTAACTTTCTCGGTGGCTGGATGATCTACGTGGATAAACCGTTTCGGGTCGGTGACTGGATCAGTTCGCCAGACAGAAAGATTGAGGGCACGGTTGAGTACGTAGGCTGGCGCCGCACCTGTATTATGACCTTTGCCAGCCGACCGCTGTACGTGCCCAACTCAACGTTTATGAACATCTCCGTGGAGAACCCGTCGCGTATGCAGAACCGGCGTATCAAACAAGTCGTTGGATTGAGATACTGCGACAGTGACCAGGTGGACCCAATACTGGAAGACTTACGAAGCTTTCTCAGACGACATGAAGATATTGACCAGAACAAAATCATCATGGTGAATTTTATCCGTTTCGGTCCATCAAGCCTGGACTGTCAGATCTACTGCTTCACCAAAACTAAGGATTGGGTAACCTATTTGCTGGTTCAGGAAAAAGTGCTGCTGGAAACGGTCAGGATTGTGCACAGTCATGGGGCGGATATTGCCTTCCCAACCCGCACTCTGGACGTTCCCCGGACCGAGTCGGAGCCACAGTCTGCGACAACGCGCGCCAGGGCAGCAATGGAAACTGCCTGAACCAACCTGCCACATGCTGCACAGGGCAGGGCATTTTGTGGCTACAATGGAACAAAATAACTAACCATATATCATCACATGATTCCTACAATAAATTCCGCTTCAGCTGCTCTTTACACCCATTTGCTCATTGCCTTTGTCTTGGCCATTGCCGGTTTTTGTAGCCTCAGATGGCTGGTTTCGCACGCCTCAGGCAAGGGCCGGCCCTTGCTGATAAGCATTCTTTGTCGCCCGTTACTGGCGCTGCCCTGGATTTTATTCCTGTTTTACTGCGGTTATTTCTGGCCCTTTGAAGTCAGTGCTGAAGTTGAGGAAACCGTTGTCCTCGGGCAAAAAATACTGTTGACGCTGTACCCTGCCTGGTTCGCCTGGGAGCTGAGTCTGCACGTCCAGCCGATTATCCAGGCCATGGGTGGGCGTTGGCAGGAGCGGTTATCCCATTCAGTGATCGCCCGCACGGCGCAGCTGCTGATTGTGGTGTCGACCCTGCTGAGCATGGCCCAGGTCTTTGGTTACAGCCTGTCGACCCTGCTGGCCTTTGGTGGTATTGGCGGTATCATCCTCGGTCTTGCTGCCAAGGACTGGCTGGCCAATTTTTTCGGTGGACTGATGTTGATGCTTGATCGGCCGTTCGCCGAAGGCGACTGGATTCGTTCACCGGACCGTGCCATTGAGGGGCATGTCGAGAAAGTTGGCTGGCGTCTGACCAAAGTCAGAACGTTTGACCGTCGACCCATTTATGTACCCAACTCCATCTTTACCGGCATCGTCGTTGAGAATGCGTCACGCATGCGTAACCGTCGCACGGTGGAGAACTTTGCCCTGCGCTATGAAGACGTGCAAAAAATGCCCCGGATACTCAGCCGCATCGATGAGTTGGCTCAGCAGATCACGGAAGTGGACAGTAATGAACCCCACTACGCCGTATTTCTTCGTTACGACGATTATGCCCTGGTGTGTCAGGTTCGGGTCCATATCAAAAGAACCGACCGGGTTGGGTTTTTAAAAGTTCAGGAAGCTGTTTTGCTGTTGATCGCCCAGGTGGTGGCCGAAGAGGGTGCATCCTTTGCCTACCCGACGCGAAGGATTTTGGCCAATGGGTCGATAGCAAAATAGGTCTTTGTCACGCAAGAAAACCATGGATATTTTAATCGTCGAAGATGCCAGGGATCAGCGCATGATGCTGGCGGTGGTGTTGAAAAAACAGGGACACCAGGTTTTTCAAGCTGCCGATGGTCACGAAGCGCTCGATGTGCTGGCGCAACACCCCACGATTCGCATTGTGATCAGTGACTGGATGATGCCCAATATGGATGGCATTGCTCTGTGTGAGTCCATCCGTCAGAGCAATATCGGTCGTTACGTCTATTTTATCCTGCTAACGGGTAAGTCTGACCGTCAGGCCATGGTCGATGGCATCAATTCAGGGGCGGATGATTTTGTCAATAAGCCAGTGGATTTTGCCGAGCTAAACGCCCGTCTCAATGCGGGCATTCGCATTATCGAGTTAAAAGCAGCCCTGGAAAATAAAATCCAAACCATTGAGAAAGACCTGGAGTCAGCGGCCGAAACTCAGGCCCGGCTACTGTCTGAGCCGGCCAGAATCCAACAAGTGGACTTTAACTGGTATTTCAAACCAAGCCGTATTCTTGGCGGCGATATGTTTGGCTACCACGCCCTCGACGAACAGACGCTCAGCTTTTACCAACTGGATGTTGCCGGTCACGGGGTTCCCTCGGCGCTGTTTTCATTTACCCTGAACAATCTGCTGCGTGAAGGCAGCAGTGCCTCGCTGCTAAAAGAGGCCCTCAGTGGACCGCCTTTTTACCGGATAAAAGAGCCTGATGAAGTGTTGGTCAGCCTTAACGACCAGTTCCAGGCCCGGCCGGAGGCGATGCTCTATTTCACGATTGCCTACGGAATCATCAACAGTCGTACCGGCTCTGTGACACTGTCCCAGGCCGGGCATCCACCGCCTTTGTGGCTCGATGCCCGCTCCCGCACCATTAAAAAAGTTGGCGGTGGTGGCGTACCTCTGGGTATGATGCCTGACATGACGTACAGCAATGTCACCTTTGATTTGCAACCCGGCGATCGCCTCTTTCTGTATTCTGACGGAGTCACTGAGTGTGAAAACAGTGAAGGTGAGATGTTCGGTGAGGCACGGCTGGAGTCATTACTGGCTGACACGTTTGACCACTGCGTTGCCGATATGATCAAGAAAGTAGAACAGAGCATTATCGGCTGGACCGGTGCCGATGTTTTTATAGACGACGTTACCTATTTGGTTTTGGAGTGGCAGCCGTAGAAGTTGTATCTTTCAAAGAGACGCGAATTAACTATGCAAGGAGAGCGATATGGCGTTTGAGGCAAAAAGCGAAGCGGGATATACCATTGTGTCGATGGATGAGACACGTCTGGATGCATCTATCTCTGAGCCGTTCAGGCTCTACCTGTTTGACCAGATTGACAGCGGTTCTGATCAGATGATTATTGATCTGGCCTCTGTGCGGTTTATGGATAGCAGCGGTCTGGGTGTCCTCGTGGCAGCCCTGAAAAAGATGGCCGGGCAGGGGGCTTTGAAACTGGCGGCGCCACAGCCGGCTGTGGAAGATTTGTTTAATCTGACCTCAATGGACAAGCTGTTCACCATCACGCCCACTGTTGCCAAAGCGATTGAGGGTTAATCACCATGACCGATGACCAGGGTCAGACGCTCAGACTGGAAATAGACAGTGATCTGGCCAACACCACGCTGATTGCCATGGCAGTTCGTGGACTTTGCGCCATGACCGCCTTATCGCCGGTTGAGGTGAATCGAGTAGAGCTGTGTGTGGTCGAAATCGTTAATAACGCCATCGAGCACGCCTACGAGCATGAAAAGGGACACAAGGTAGAGGTTGCAGCGCACCTTGCCCAGTCGGCCCTTACGCTGACCGTCAGTGATTGGGGCAAAGCCATGGTCAAAGGCAAACTGGAGTCGGCCAGCATGCCTATTGACCTGGACGACCCGGCACTGTGGCTGGACAGCGGACGCGGCCTGCCAATCGTACAGAACCTGATGGACAGCGTGAGCTACCATCGCAACGGTGACAAAAACAGTTTTGTCATGCTCAAACATATCAAGAGTTGACCAGGGCGCTACCCGCTTCCCGCTACCCGAAAAAAACGATCCGCTTTTGCGGGCAGCAGGCGGCGGTCTTTTAACACTTAAACGGGCGTTAACTTGATCAGTACACCAATCTCAGGACTATCAAGATAATGCACTTGCTTACTGTTTTTGATTCTGCGCCGTTGCTTTAGCTGAAAGTTCTCAGTGATGAGCATGGATGGTGAGTCTGCTTCTGATTTCACCAGAATATCGGATTCTTCAAAATCATCTTGCGCCAAAGTATTTTCCTGAACGCCGAGGTCCTGTTCATTTAAATCCTGAACGCTCAGATCCTGATCATCTAAA
The DNA here is from genome assembly GCA_027942505.1 of Endozoicomonas sp. Classification (GTDB taxonomy): domain Bacteria; phylum Pseudomonadota; class Gammaproteobacteria; order Pseudomonadales; family Endozoicomonadaceae; genus Endozoicomonas. The sequence continues at coordinate 4,874 of JAQFVO010000966.1, forward strand.
TCCTGATCGCTCAGGATAGGGGCGGGTGCCAATTTGTTGAGCCATAAATCCACTTCAACATGCAGGAAACGTTCCAGGGTGACCATCACGGTACCATCGAGCGATACCGGTTCAGGACCTTCAATACTGGCCTCAATGGCAACGGGATGGCCCTTTTCGCTTACCGGCATGCGCCAGGCGCGTTGGGTCAGTACCTGGTAATCTCTTTTTTTCCCAAGGGCGCGTGCCTGATCGTTCAGCAACATCTGCTGTTCAGGCAGTGAAACGTAGGCAATATTTTTGTCATCTGCGTCCTCATCGTCACTGTTACTGTTGCCATCCGCGGTGTGCAGGTAAATGATGTTCTTGGGCAGGTGGCGTTCTTCCAGCGCGGGCCAGAGCTCACCACTGGTATTGTTGGTATAACGAAACACTACCAGGTCAACCTGGTACCATCGCTTCTCATCAGCTGCAACAAAGGGGATAGTCCAGCACAACGCCATCGTCAGAGCGATCAGCCTAACTCTTTTCATACACTTTTCCTGGGAAATCAAAGCCAAAACAGGGCAGCACAATCCATAAGCTCACTGGTCCAGGAGCTGGCGCAGCACGGCTTCGGTGCTGTTAAAGCGCTGTTCCGGTGTTGCCATGGCGCCAATGTACTTGAACACGCTGCTTCCTTCCAGCCTGAACGTTGCCGGGTTGGACTGGATCAGCTTGATGATCACCATTGGGTCAACATTGGGCTGCTCTTCAAACTCGATTCGGGCCTCTTTGCTGTTGACATCAAGCTTTTTAATGCCCAGCAGCTCGGCCGCCAGTTTCAGTTTCATCTGTCGGAACAGGTTCTTGGCCGGATCGGGCAGCAGGCCGAAACGGTCAATCAACTCGACCTGAAGCTGGCGCAGATCGTCATCATTGCGGGCGGCGGCAATGCGCTTGTAAAGGATCAGCCGGTTGTGCACATCATGAATGTAGTCCTCGGGCAACAACGCCGAGAGGCGCAGGTTTACCTCAGTACCGTGATTGAGCGGCTGTTCCGGGTTGGGTGTCTGGCCATTGCGGATGGCGGCCACGGCCCGCTCCAGCATCTCCGTGTAAAGGGTAAAACCAACACTCTGTATCTGACCACTCTGGCCTTCACCGAGTAGCTCTCCGGCGCCGCGAATCTCCAGGTCGTTAGAGGCCAGCATGAAACCGGCACCCAGGGTTTGCGCCTCGGTGATGGCCTCGAGCCGTTTGGCGGCATCGCTGGTCATGGCCTTGGGTGAGGGCGTCAACAGGTAGGCATACGCCTGGTGGTGGGAGCGCCCGACACGCCCGCGCAGCTGGTGCAGCTGAGCCAGACCGAACTTGTCGGCACGGTGGATAATAATGGTGTTGGCATTGGGAATATCGATGCCAGTTTCAATGATGGTGGTGCAGACCAGCACGTTGTACCGCTTATGATAGAAATCGGACATGACCTGCTCAAGCTGGCGCTCGCGCATCTGGCCATGACCGGTGATGACACGCGCTTCAGGGATCAAAGCTTGCAAGTCACTGGCGGCTTTTTCAATGGTCTCGACCTGGTTGTGCAGATAGTAGACTTGCCCGCCGCGCAACAGCTCACGCAAAATGGCTTCTTTGACCAGCGGCTGATCATACTGGCGGACAAAGGTTTTTACCGACAGGCGTCGAGCCGGCGGCGTGGCGATGATCGACAGATCGCGGATGCCGGACATGGCCATATTGAGTGTGCGCGGGATGGGGGTGGCGGTCAGGGTCAGAATATCCACCTCGGAGCGCAGCGACTTCAGTTTCTCTTTGTGTCGCACGCCAAAGCGATGCTCTTCGTCGATCACCAGCAGGCCCAGATCTTTGAACTGTAAATTCCCCTGCAAGATTTTGTGGGTACCGATGATGATATCCAGTTTGCCCTCGCTCAGGCGCTCTTTGATGCCCTCGATCACCTTGGTCGATTTGAAGCGTGAGATAACATCAATCTCCACCGGCCAGTCGGCAAAGCGGTCACGGAAACTCTCATAGTGCTGCTGGGCCAGCAAGGTGGTGGGCACCAGAATAGCCACCTGTTTGCCCGCATGGGCGGCCAGAAAAGCCGCACGCATGGCCACTTCCGTCTTGCCAAAGCCGACATCACCGCACACCAGCCGGTCCATGGGTTTTGGGGCACACATATCGGCAATCACGGCGGTGATGGTCTGTTGCTGATCCGGCGTCTCTTCAAAGGGAAAGGCGGCGGCAAAAGCCAGGTAGTTCTGTTCCGGGGCGGCGAACGGAAAGCCTTTTCTTGCTTCTCTTCGGGCGTAAATATCCAGCAGTTCAACGGCCACGTCCCGGGCTTTCTCTGCCGCTTTGCGCCGGACTTTACTCCACTGTTCACTGCCCAGGCGGTGTAGCGGGGCCAGCTCGTCATCGGCGCCGGTATAACGGGAAATCAGGTGCAGCGAGGCCACCGGCACGTAGAGCTTTGCTTCGCTGGCGTACTCCAGGGTGAGAAACTCGGTGGTCTGACCGTCCACCGCCAGCGTCTCAAGTCCACGATAGCGGCCAACGCCGTGGTCAATATGCACCACCGGAGCACCGATTCTCAACTCAGTCAGGTTGCGGATCACCTGGTCAGCGCTTTGCTGGTCGTCACTCTTGCGGCGTCTGGCTTGCTGCACTCGCTGGCCCAGCAACAGCGCTTCGGGGATAACCGCAATCTGCTCTGCAGGCAGGTGCAGGCCATTTTCCAGCAGGCCGATGCTGATGCCCAGCGCGGGTCTGGTCTGCAAGAACGTAGACCAGTTGTCACACAGTTGCGGTGTGATCTGGTTTTGACCCAGCAGTTCCAGTAATACCTCCCGCCGACCGGGGCTTTCGGCCACCAGCAGCACATGGTCAACACGGTCAATAAATGCCTGCAGATGGGCCAGTGGTTGTTCCAGGCGAGCGTTGAGGGTCAGCTCGGGCAGTGCTTCGTGGTGCAAGTTAAAGCGGCCGGTTTTATCTGCAACGGGCTCGGCACACAACGTTACCCTGGGAAACTGATTCAGCCGCTGGTACAACTCCTCGGCAGGCATCAGCACTCTGGATGGAGCCAGGATGGGTCGCAGGGGATCGACCCGACGATTTTCGTAACGCGCCTGTACATCGGCGTAAAAATGGTCCAGTGCCGGCTGCATGGTGTCATAGACCAGAATGCGGGTACTCTCTGGCAGGTAGTCAAACAGCGTCGCTGTCTCACTGAAGAACAGGGGCAGGTAGTACTCAATCCCCGGGCTGACAAGGCCACCGCTGATGTCCTGAAACAGGGGGCAGTCGCGGTGATTGACGTCGAACTGCTCACGGAAGCTATTTTTGAACTGCTCAATACCGCGCTTGTCCATGGGAAACTCGTGGCCGGGCAACAACTGGATTTCGGCAACGGTGGCTATTGAACGCTGGGTTTCCGGGTCAAAGGTGCGCAGGGACTCAATTTCATCATCGAACAGGTCCACCCGGTAAGGCGTATCGGCTCCCATGGGAAAGATATCGACAATGGCCCCGCGAATGGCAAACTCACCATGTTCCATTACTGAATCAACGCAGCGATAGCCGGCCTGCTCAAACTGGTTACGCCGTTCATCAATTACGAATCGGGTGCCCGTTTGCAGCGAGAGGCAGCTACCTAACAGGTAACTCTTTGGGCACAACCGATGCAGCAACGTGGTAACCGGGACGATCAGCACCGTTTTCGTTGCCGACTCTCCGGCAAAGGGCAGGTGGTAGAGGGTGGACAGGCGTTGGGAGATGATGTCCTGGTGGGGAGAAAACGTGTCGTAGGGCAAAATCTCCCAGTCGGGCATCTGCCCGACTTGGATATGTGGCTGATCGGTCAGGAAAAAGGCCAGCTCTTCCGTCAGTCGGTTGGCCGATGCGCTGTCTGGCGTGATAACCAGCAACGGCTGTTGGTCGCTGGTGGCGGTGCAGGCAATAGCGAAGGCAGAGCCAGCCCCGGCAAGGTTGCCCCATTGCAGTTTATCGCCGGCTGCGGCTGGCAGAGGAATAGTGTGTTGGAACATGGCAATCCTTTAGGTCCTCCTGGGTATCCCGTGGGCATGCGCGGCGCTATGCCCGGCAACGTCTCCCGTGTTGCCCTGCCTGCCCGGGCTTAGCCCGAACAGAGATCGTGTACCAAAACTTGAGGAAGTCATTCCGGGACAATTCCTGATGGCAAGAGAGTTGTGACGGTTGGTTGAATTCAAGCAGGCAATTGTAGCGTTTGTTGCCTGATTCTCCCAGTGTTGTACCGGTTGACAAGACTTTTTGCCAGCGCCTGATGTCAGGGGGTTTGCCCTGAGCGTGATCAATCCAGATAATAAAGCTGTTTGCTTGCGGCAACATCATAATAATCAGCGGGGACTAATCGTGGCAGATCGTTTCGCAGAATGGCAAGAACGTGAGGCAATGGCGGAGTCAATGATTCCATTGATTGGCCGTCTCTATCGGGACCACCATGTGGTGACCACCATTTATGGGCATCCGGTCATCAATCGCTCGGTGATTGATATTATCAAGGCGCACAAATTTGTCCGTCAGATTGAACATAATGGCCTGTCGTTGCGCGAGACTTATCCGGTTCTGGCTATTCTTGCCGGTCTGGATCTTGGGCCTGCGCGCATTGATATTGGCAAACTGGCCGTTGACTATCGTACCGATGGGGCTGGATTATCGCTTGCTGACTACGTTGCCCGGCAAGTGGCGCCGGTCAGCAACGAGAACAAACAGGTTCTGGGGGCAGGACAGGATGTCATTCTCTACGGCTTTGGCCGCATTGGTCGTTTGCTGGCGCGTATCCTGGTAGAGCGTGCCGGCAGTGGTTCCGGTCTTAACCTGAGGGCTGTGGTGGTCAGGCCCGGCGCTGCCGAGAATGATCTGCAAAAACGGGCCAGCCTGCTACGTCGCGACTCGGTACACGGCTCTTTTCGCGGCACCATTTCTGTGGATGAGCAAAACCATGTGATTTACGCCAATGGTGTCGCCATCCAGATTATCTACGCACAATCGCCTGATACCATTGACTATACCCAGTACGGTATCAACAACGCCGTGGTGATCGACAACACCGGCAAATGGCGTGACCGGCAGGGGCTCGGGCTTCATCTGCAATGCAAAGGTGTGGATCGGGTGCTGCTCACTGCACCGGGCAAGGACGACATCAAGAATATTGTTTACGGCGTGAACCATGAAGATATCGAGTCGGACGATAAGATTCTCTCTGCGGCCTCCTGCACCACCAACGCCATTACGCCGGTACTAAAAGCCATTAATGATCGATTTGGTATTGAACATGGCCATGTGGAGACGGTGCACTCCTACACCAACGATCAAAACCTGATTGATAATTACCACAAGGGCGAACGGCGTGGGCGCAGTGCACCACTTAACATGGTGATTACCGAAACCGGTGCCGCCCGGGCTGTGGCCAAGGCCCTGCCGGCCCTGGCCGGAAAGTTAACCGGTAACGCCATTCGGGTACCTACGCCCAATGTCTCCCTGGCCATTTTGAATCTGTTGCTGGACGAAGCCACAACAGTGGCTGAGCTTAATGATTTCATGCGTGAAACGGCACTTTACTCAAGCCTGCACAAGCAGGTGGACTTTGTCATGTCCCCCGAGGCGGTTTCAAGTGATTTTGTTGGTAATCCACGGGCCGGAATCGTCGATGGCAAAGCGACCATTGTTGACCATGCTGACGGCCGGCGCTGTGTGCTTTATGTCTGGTATGACAACGAGTATGGCTACAGCTGCCAAGTCAACCGGATTCTTCAGTTTATAACCAGCACCATGTTTCCGTCAGTCCCCTGAACCAGGGCCGCAGGCCGATAGCTGATGCCTGCGGCACCATTGAGTTTACTGTCACACAACTCATCGCCATCAACGGCAGTTGTTGTTTGCCGTCCACATACCGGTATGGTTAAATACCTCGCGATTTTCCCGCCTTGCTTGATCCTGATTCGTGAAAGTTCACGTAAAGAGGCGCGATGTGAAGCCAGCAAAGCTGACTGGACGGTAAATTCTAAATTAAAACAATTCTCATTTGCATATGTGTACGGGTAAATTTAGAATTGCCCACAAATGCTCAATTCAATAATAAAGTCCTTGCAAGTTGTGCCTTCATTTCCGCAGTGTGCCTTGACTCCTGGTGGGAATGGTGGCGGGAGTAATTGTTAAGAGATTGTCTGCCAAGCCACGCAATCATCGGCCGTTGACTACCCTGGAGATTTGTAAATGAAGGTAACATTGGGCGAATTGGGCACTGGTGAAAGTGCCCGGGTAGCGGCTTTTCTGGACTCTGGCAGTGCCTACCGGCGAAAATTACTGGCTATGGGGCTGACCCCCGGAACTCTCTTTACCGTGTGCCGTGTTGCGCCGCTTGGTGATCCGATCCAGCTGGAAGTCAGAGGGTTTCATCTGACCATTCGACGTCATGAGGCCGCGGTTGTTGAGGTTGCCAGGGTATGAAAAAACACACGTTAGCGATTCTTGGTAATCCCAATTGTGGTAAGACCACACTTTTCAATGCGTTGACCGGCGCCCGACAGCGAGTGGGCAACTGGCCCGGCGTGACGGTGGAGAAACGCAGTGGTTTTTACACCTTTGAGAACCACGCCGTTGAGGTTGTTGACCTGCCTGGTACCTACTGTCTGGACGTGGTCGACAGCAGTGTTTCGCTGGATGAAAAAGTAGCCCGGGATTATATCCTTGAGCGCGACGCTGACCTGGTTATCAATATCCTTGATGCCTCCAACATTGAGCGTAACCTCTACCTGACCACTGAACTGCTCGATATGGGCGTGCCGGTTATTGTCGTGCTCAACATGATGGACGTCGCCCGGGATAAGGGTATGGATATCGACGTTGAGCAACTGTCCCGCGCCCTCGGTTGCCCGGTATTAACCCTGGTAGCCAGCAAGCCGGCGAGTGTCAGAGAATTTCTCAGAACCGTTAATGGATTTCTCGATCGGGGTGTTGCCATCGCTCCCAGCCTGGATCTGGGTGCTGCTCTTGAGCAGGCCATTGCCTGTATCACCTCGGACCTGGGCCAATCCGCCGTTCTCGATAACCCATTATCCCTGCGCTGGCACGCTATAAAACTGCTGGAAGGTGAAGCAATTGCCATGCCTGAATTGACGGCACAGGTGATTGACGGCGCCGCAAATCAACGCCGCCTGCTGGAGGCGCAGCTGGGTGAAGATCTGGATATTATCCTGGCCAGCCAGCGCTACGAAGCAATTGGTACGATAATGGCCTCAGTCATTCGTACCCGGGGGACGGTCAGCCACTCGCTGACGGAAACCATTGACCGGGTAGTGTTAAACCGGGTGCTTGGCTTCCCGGTATTTCTCGCGGTTATGTACCTGATGTTCATGTTCACCATTAACGTGGGCGGTGCTTTTATCGACTTTTTCGATATGGCCACCGGCGCGGTACTGGTTGAAGGGCTTGGCCACTGGCTGACCACAATCGGTGCCCCGGTCTGGGTGGTTACCTTGTTGGCGGACGGTATCGGTGGTGGCGTGCAGACGGTGTCGACGTTTATCCCTGTTATTGCCTTTCTGTTCCTGTTTCTGTCCATTCTGGAAGACTCGGGCTACATGGCCAGGGCGGCATTTGTGGTCGACCGGCTGATGAGGTTTCTCGGATTGCCGGGCAAAGCCTTTGTGCCCATGCTGGTCGGCTTTGGCTGTAATGTGCCAGCCATTATGGCGGCCCGGACACTCGATAGTGAAAAAGATCGCCTGCTAACCATCTCCATGGCCCCTTTCATGTCCTGTGGTGCCCGTTTGCCGGTTTATGCCCTGTTTGCTGCAGCCTTTTTTCCGCAATCGGGGCAGAACGTGGTGTTTGTTCTGTATCTCACCGGCATACTGGCTGCCATCTTTACCGGCATGGTACTCAAGAGCAGTATCCTTGGTGGTGAGAGTTCGCCGTTCATCATGGAGCTGCCGAACTACCATTTGCCATCGCTCACGCAGGTGTTATTGCGAACCTGGGATCGCCTCAAGGCGTTTATCCTTCGTGCCGGTAAAGCAATCGTACTGGTGGTGGTGGTGCTCAATACCCTCAACGCCATCGGCACCGACGGATCGTTCGGACATCAGGACAGCGACCGTTCTGTGCTCAGTAAAATTGGCCAGACCATCACGCCATTCTTTGCTCCCATGGGGATGACCGAAGAGAACTGGCCGGCCGCCGTCGGTCTGTTTACCGGGATTCTGGCAAAAGAGGCCGTGGTAGGTACGCTGGACACCATGTACAGTGCGCTGGCCGCCTCTGAAACTCCAGCCGCGAGTGACAAGCCCTTTAACCTGATGACTGGGTTAAGCGACGCCGTTGCCTCCATTGGTACTAACCTGCGCGGTCTGGGTACTTCCATGGCTGATCCCCTTGGTCTGCAGGTAGGTGATCTCTCTGACCTTAATGCAGTTGCCAGGGACCAGGAGATCACCGTTTCTACCTTTGCGGTCATGGCCCGACTGTTTCCCAGTAAAGCGGCCGTGATTGCCTACTTGTTGATGATTCTGCTGTACACGCCTTGCGTTGCTGCCCTGGGGGCCATCTACCGGGAGACCAGCCTGTCCTGGACACTCTTTATTGCCGGTTGGACATTCTTCCTGGGCTACGCTGTGGCCACGGTCTACTACCAGCTATCCCTGCTGGTGGTCCAGCCCGGAGGTGCCTTGCTGTGGATTGTCGCCATCGCCCTGGTCATGGTTGTCCTGGTGAGCCTGATGAAGCGCGTCGGTGCCTCCATGATGGAAGGGCGGGTTGCGCTCAGCAAGCCTGTTGAGGGTTAGCCAATGTTGATGAAAATTCGGGACTATTTGCAGCAACAAAAGGTGTGCACCCTGGCTGATCTGAGTATGAAATTTCACACGTCGCCAGAGGCCATGCGCGGTATGCTTGGTCACTGGCTGAGAAAAGGGCAGTTACGCTGTGACCGGCCTGACTGTGCATTGGCTTGTCGCAGTGGCTGTGTATCCTGTGATCCGGCAGAGTTGGAAATATATCGCTGGCTGGGAAAATCAGCGCAGATTCCTCTGTGCGCCGTTGATTAACGCCGTTGATAAACAATGTGGCCGGGCTGTCAGATGTCTGCTTTCTGGTAGAGATAGACAGGCGTCTGATAAAGGTCATTGGCCTTGAGAATTTTCACCGGTTCACTGCCGGGCAGGCTGAAGGTGTGGGTCACAATCCAGCAGCCCGGGGGAAGCTGTGGCAGTATTTCCTGTGCAATCCGCGTCATGGCACCGGGATAGAGGTAGCAGACGATCAGTCCGGCGTTACTCAGGTCAGCGGTGAAAAAGTCGCGTTTTTTTACCTCAACTTTTCGTACCCAGCGGGTAAACAGGGCAGGCAGCGGCGAACGCTCCCAGCCCTGAATCGTTCCCTGTGGGTACTGTGCCTGCAAAATGGGAATCAGGTGTCCCCA
>JAQFVO010000982.1 GCA_027942505.1 Endozoicomonas sp.
ATATGGCTAAATAGCCATATCCCAACTAAAATTGTTTGATGTCTGAAAGCAATTTTGAGTGGGATGAGGTTAGAAACCTGTCCAATCAGAAAAAGCATTGGGTGTCATTCTATGAAGCGCAATATGCTTTTTTCGATCAGAACCGGATTATTGCCGAAGATGTCAGCCATAGTAAGGAAGAAAAGCGTTACTATTGTTTTGGTTTGGATAGAGATCAAACGGGTATTCTCACCTTGCGCTTTACCTACAGGGACAACCGAATCCGGACAATAGGTGCGGGCTACTGGAGAAAAGGGAAAAAGCTTTATGAGCAAGCAAATTCAGTACACTGATGAACCGATTGGCGAAGTCAAACTAGTCGCTGATTTCCTACCATCCCCAAGTGAACTTAAAGTAAAAAACGATAGTACAAAAATTACGATTACTTTGAGTTCTGACAGTATCGAATATTTCAAGTCGGTTGCTGAAGAGCATGGAATGCAGTATCAGAAAATGATCCGGCAGTTACTTGATGAGTATGTTTCCCATCAACGTAAGAATCCTTCGAGCGCGGTTCACCGCTCGCCACCTGCCGCCTGAAAAAAGTAAATTTTTTTCTTTTCGGGTGGCGGGGAGCGCTGAAAAAATTTACCGTCTCACGTCTAACTCCCAGTAATCCATAATCCGTACCAGCCCGATGGTCTGCATATCCAGCCTACGGATGCTCGTCTGATCCAGCCCCTTTATAACTGATTAGAAAACTACACAACTGCTTTTTACCATTCTCTTCACGCAGGGCCAGGAACATACCGGGCCCTGGTTGTAACTCCCGCTCTACCACCAACAGGGTGAACCCGGTAAAACACTCGATGGTTTCCGGCACATAGTAATACTCATAGCGTTTTTTATCCCGGGGCTTGTGTTGCTGGCTGGCAAATACATCCGGCACACGGGCCGTCACTTCATACCAATCCCCTTCTGTTTTGATTGGGAGGGATTTTTATTTTCAGGGAATAGTGTGTTGAGCTTTGGTGCCGGTCTTACAGGGATAGTGTGGTGCTGGACATGCTGAGATAGATTCTGAGGTAGGGCTCAAACTTTGCTTCAATGCACAAAGAAAGACTTGACCCCTTTCATTGCTTGCCCCCTTTCATTGAACTGATTGAGATACAGGGCGTCGGGTATCTGGGTGAGGATGATATTGCCCGGTTTGAGGATACATATGGGCGGACTTGAGTTGTGAGGTTTGAGGAAATGGTTAAGGAGGAATAGGGAATTGGTCTATTCACAATTAACTATTCCCAATTCACTCATAACCCATAACTCACAACCGGCCATCCAGGCTATCCAATATTTTCAGAGCTTCCTCCGGATTACCGGACTCCGCTCTGGCACGGTAACGGTTGTAAGTATCGAACTCTGCCAGGGCAATGGTTGATAATTCATCCATCAGCTTGTTGAGGCTGATATTCCTGGATTTGGCCAGTTGCTTCAGGCGCTCGTGTTTTTCATCGGTCAGTCGAATGGTGAGTACGCTCATTGTCTGATCTCCCTGATAAAGTCTTCTGGTTTACAGATGGTCAGGTGGTCAAACCGTAGTTCTCCCCTACCGACATCTTTTATATTCTTAGTGATGATATGGCTGGCACCGCCAGCCATGGCCAGCTCAATAAGGTGATTATCGGCTTCGTCTGGCAGATTGGGTCGCCACAGATAATAGATCTCTACCCATCGGGTCATACTTAGCAATGCATTAAGCACCTGTTCCCGTTCTTCTGCCGTGGTTCGACTCTTATACCAGAGCGAAGGTCTGTTTAACAGAGACTCATACTCGGTATAAAGTGCATTGCCCATTAGCGGGTTTAATTGCCGGTTAAGGCATAGCCTCAGAATTTCACGGCTTGCTCCACCGCTACCGAGAAGCGCCGAAATAAAGCAGCTGGTATCAAGTACAATGGTTTTCATGGATTAAATGATAGCACATATGCTATCGAAAGGTTCTGATTAATGTCTACCCTCTCTTGCTTCAAAGCCTACGATATCCGTGGCCATATGCCCGATGAATTGAATGACGATATCGCCTGGCGGATTGGTCGGGCAACAGCAGAATATTTAAAACCCAAAACCATGGAGGTTGGAGGGGATATTCACCTTTCTACGCCTGTACTGAAATTTGCTCTGAGTGACGGGCTAAGGGCCGGTGGTGTGGAGGTGACTGATATTGGCCTGTGTGGTAAAGAATAAGTTTATTTTGCCACTTCTCACCTGAAGGCAGATGGCGGCGTGACCGTCAGCCATAACCCGAAAGACTATCACGGCATGAAGCTGGTGCTGGCTTTGTTGTGGATAAGGATGAGTGGCTGATTACTTTGGCTGGAGCCGATAACGCCTTGTACAATATGACTGGCTCTCCTGGCTTACAGGTGATAAGAGCCAAAGTGCTGGACTGGGGAGTAAAAGGAGCGCGATGAGCCAAAACGCAGGTACAAAAAAAAGGCCGTTTCAGGCCTTTTTTTTGTGCGACTTATGTCAGACAAAAGTCATGTATCAAAGTACCAAAAGCAACCTGTTTTTCCGGTGGCTTTTTTGGGAAAATGACTATTTCAGTCTATTTCTCAACCCTCATAAGTCCTTGATTCTATTGGTGCCGAAGACGAGACTCGAACTCG
>JAQFVO010001000.1 GCA_027942505.1 Endozoicomonas sp.
TGCCCCACATGCATACGTTGCAGGGCAAAATGGTTGACGACGACGGATGAGTGGTCAAAACAGTCATCAATATATTCAGCTAGTGTGTTCACTGACGGATTTATCGCCGACAGCAGTGCCATTGCTTCTATTTTGCCAAGGCGCTTTTGCACGCCTTTTTCCAATAGGCTGCGAACAGAAACAGCAGATAAAACCGGGTGCTGTGGATCATTTATAAATCGTAAGTCGGCCAGAGCTTCTTTATGATCATCCAGATAGTCTTTCGCCTCCTGGTAATGCCCATGGAAAATCAGTGAATGAGCCTTTTCAAGAAGATCCTGCTCCTCTTCATTCATCCTGAGTTTGTAGGAGAGCGCCTCAATTTTCAGTGCTTCAAGAGGGTACCCCACATCCCGGGGGATCGGCGTTTCGCCATTCGGAAGTAACGACAGATAGGGGTGCCCCGTTTGCAAAAGGAAGGATGTTGTATTGGCTCCCTCGGTCAGTACAGGCAGATCCGAAACCGTCAGCAGGTATTGAAAAACTGACTTTGGCAAGACCGGTAGCAAGCAGATGGCAACGGCTTTATTTTGGCTGAACTGATCCAGAAGTGCACCGACCCCTTCAGACTCAGAATCAATAATCATCAGTTTTTTTGCCATGCCCACGCTGTCGAGCAGTGTGCTGTTTTCCGAGGATTTACTAATCATTATCAACGTGGGCTTGCCCCTTTTGGTGACTATTTGCAAAGCATCAACCCATCGCGATAACAGCGCCGCTCTTCGGGATGGAGCCTCCTGATGTGTCGCCCCATACATGACCCCCATATGGATATGGCCTTGTCGGCACCAACTACAAATCCTGCCCAGACTGTTAGCCTGTAATGAGCTGCTTATTGGCGAGTCACTCAGGGTCTTGCTAAACCACTGTCTTTCATCGTAATCAGTACTGAATGCCTTAATTACATCCACTTCGGGCAACAGGCTGTTTGGTGGCAGGTGCAGGGGAATTTTTCGTACGTTCAAGCCATCAAAATCGGTATACAACACCCGACCATCAGACACTGAACTGTCAAAACGAAAGGGTTTTACCACCATGAAATGATCACAATTGACTGGATGCTGGTGGTGTTTGTCTGGCAGATCCAGAAATGAAAACACCACAGCGGGCTCTGGTGTGCTGTCATCACACTGCACAATGGATACCGTACTTTTCTCCATACGCAAGCATTGAGGCAGGCTTTTGTCAGGACAAAAACCGGGAATCAACAGTGCCAGCTTGTTGAGCCTCACCTTTGTTGCACGCTCCAGCCCCCGCACGTATTCCAGGTCATCATCGCTCGATCGCTCTGCTTTGTTCTGTTGGGTATCCGTAGTCGTGAACTTATGCCATGGCGGCGATAGTCGCAGTTGAATGTTTGCAGCTCCCAGGGCAACCAGCTGATTGACCAATTGAACACTGGCGTTTTCATCGCCCAGGGAGACATAGTTGCGTTCTGTCTCCGTTTTCATGCAGAAAAACGTGCCATACACACCCACCTCTCCAAGCCACTGAAGCGTCTGTACTGCTCTTTGGCGTAACACTTGGTTAGCAGATGAAACAGTGGACGATAAATCCATTGCCTTAATGAGTGCACTGCATGAGGGAATCTTTTGCCTGTCAATTGCAGGAGCGGACAGCGCCCTGGAACACGGGGGTTGCTCAAATGTTTCAGAACCCGTTTCCGCGATAGCCATTTTTTTATTCAACCCATGAGCGATCACAGGTCTGAAGGCTGGTAAAACCGATCTTCTTAATTGTTGGATTCTTTTTTCACACTGTGCATCAGTGCTGTGTAAATTGAGAAAAAACAGTAAGTGATTAAGTCTCTCACGGACACAAGGCTTTTCTATGGCGCGTTTAAGAAATACCAGCTGAGCCTGCTGCGAAGCCCGGGAAAATTCCAGACAATGCAGCGGCGTTTTATTGTTGTTATCCATGGTCACCAGAGTGTCCGCTGCGCTGTCCATCATTTTTATGCTGCTGCTGATATGCCCCCGTATAATTGCAATATGAAGAGGTAGTAATCCTTCCTTATTCTGTTCCAGCAAAAGTTGACCTGCGCCAGCGGCAATGACCGCATCAAGACATCCGGGTGTTTGAGCTTGTGCCGCACAATGCAATCCCGTGTCGCCGTTATGATCTTTTGCATGCAATGCACATCGCCCCTGCTCAGTGTTGAGCGCTTTACGGATCAACAGCGTGTATCCTGACTCCCCCATCCGGTGAACCAGTGTTTTGCCTTCTTCATCGGTCAGCAAGAGGCATGCTGGATACTGCTCAATAAGTGAGGGATTGCAGGCCGCCAGATGCAGTAACTGTTCAGGATTTTTTCCCTTGATAGCACACTCAAAAGTGCCAACAGCGCGTTGTTCAATCTGGATAGCCCGGTCAGCATTAGAGGCAATAACGGGAAGATGCTCAGCCTCTGGTTTGGCACCAATAATAATTCGAGGCTTTACTTCAATCACAGGATCAGAGGCACCAGAAGGACCAGAGGACCCCCATCTGCGCTGGTTTGCCGGGGGAGACAAGCTATCCATACAATCTGACCGGGATGAAATCATAACTGGCTTATCAAAGGTATTATAAATATTTCACAACTGACACTATGGCGGGCAGACAAAAGCCTCTGGCCCAAAAAATTCAGTCCCGTCGCCTAGTCAATATGACAAGAGACTCAACCAAAAGTTCAGTTGATGACTAAATAGTAAGCTTTTGAAAAAGACAGGGCAGGAGTGGCAACCACTGGATTTCAACGAATGATTTCAGTTTACCGAAGAATCTTCCACATTTTCTGGCTTAGCCTGCCATAAGAAAGACGACCTCACATCGTGCACGGGCCTACACGGAACTTTTCTTGCAAATGGCTTTCAAAGGCGCAGTAAGGCTGAAAATTCGGTCGACCTTATTTGCGCTGACAACAGCATAAGAACAACACCTGTACAAGCAGATTGCACAACACTCATTCATCCCAAAAGGTATTTACGTATGGATTCCGTGGTCTCATTACCGCCACCCTCTTATGAGGCCGTATTGCGGTCCGACTTCGAAAAAAAAAATACTGTCGATAAAACCAAGCCTGCCCCTCGGGTTGATTACGGTGAAGACCCCTTAGTGACTGCCTGCCGCAATAACAATCTGGATTTTCTCAATGCCTCCTCAGAACTCTCCAGGAGCATAGACTACCTTTTCAGCAATAAAGAAAAGGACAGTAAACTCGAAGAGTCCATCAGCCTGCTGCACGTCGCCTGTAGCGAAAACAACCCCGAGGTTGTCAAACTGTTGCTTGATCGGGATGCAGACCCAAACATTAAGTTGCCTAAATCAGGCCTTACCCCCATCGAATTAGCCTGTGCTGATGAGCAAGGGGATCCGGAAATAGTTGAGATACTGGCAAATTGTCTGTTTTCGTTCCGGCTAAGCGTCAATGACATCCACTGCGTTAAGTCTCCGGATTTTCCAGCTGATTTTACCCTCCTTCAGCTGGCCTGCCGTACGCAAAACGTTCAGGCTATAAAGATCCTGTTGGCCAACCAGGCAGACCCAAATGCAGTCGCACCCGGTTGGAGTATTCCACCCCTGCACCTGATCTGTAGTACCAAAACTGTTGACAGTGAGATAGTCAACAGTCTCCTTGAAGCAAAAGCCAGCACTGACACTCATTACCAGGGGTCAACCGCCTTGCACCTCTTGTGCAGCAATGAGCAATGCAATGAGCAGGCGTTACGTGCTCTTTTAGCGGGTAAGGCCGACGTCAACGCCGTCACAGAAGGGGGCGCCACGCCCCTTATGCTTGCCATTCAAAATAACGCCCAGATGGCCGACTTGCTGCTCATGGATGATCGCACTGACGTTAACAAAGCAGATTGCCGCGGCTGGCAGGCAATTCACCGCGCCGCCATCATGGGCCATAAAGGATTGATCAATGCGCTGGTGGATAAAGGGGTAGATATCAACGCAAAAAACGTCAAAGGAGTCACTCCCCTGCACTTGGCTATGCTGGAAAAAAACGAGCCAGAGATCTTCACCTTGCTGGAACATGGTGCGGACGCATCCATTAAAGCCCCCGTCACTGCTCTCTCGCGGTGCGAACTGTGCGATACCACCGTTTCAACTTGCTTTATAACTGGTGTGTTGCTGGCATGCTTTCCGGTTACCATGGCGCTGAGTGGCCCATTCTTCGGGAAAGATGGATGGTATGAACAGATGCAGAAAACACCCATTCATGAGCGTTGCATCAGCAAGTACTGTCAAGCATTAAGTCCCGGGCGCTGCGGGGTATCACCGATGGATATGGCTGATGAAGGGTTGCGCGAGCGTATGGCAAGCCGGATCATAACAAGCCAGCCTGAAGGTTCACTTAAGGACTTATGACCGGTCAATCCATTCGTAAGCATTCGTTCTTACGGCAGCCATTAAGCATCTATTCAATCATTTTCCTGACTGCTAAGAGCGCAAAAAACAGAAAAACTTTTCATAAGAAAGTGGCAACTTTAAACGAAGGTGCTGATGCATCTGACCTTTGTCACCTCAGCGAGGCTGACGCGGCAGCGCAAAAGTGACATACTTGCCAGCCTGCCCGGCAGAGGTATTCGGGCAGCTTACCGAGACACCACTTCTACTCCAGTTTTTCTTATGCCATCATCAACTACCAGCAACCACCTGCCCCCCAGTCCGATAAAGACCGGTCTTGGCCACCTGATTCTCTGGTTAATGGGAGGGTGGAAGATTGTGGGAAATCTGCCTGACAACATCAATAAATATGTGATTATTGTCGCCCATCACACATCAAACTGGGACTTCATCATCGGTGTTGCAGTCAAACTGATCCTCAGACTCAGGGCTCGCTTTTTTGCCAAGCACTCTCTGTTTTTCTGGCCCCTGGGTGTGCTGATGCGTGCCCTTGGCGGCATTCCTATCGAGCGAGACAAGTCCATCAACCGGGTTGACCAGGCCGTGGAGGAGATCAACACCAGCGACAACTTTGTCCTGATCATCGCCCCGGAGGGCACCCGCTCAAAAGTCCGACGCTGGAAAACCGGCTTTTATCACATCGCCAAAGGTGCTGACATTCCGGTGGTACCCATCGCGTTCGACTTTCAGGCGAAAACCGTTGTTATCGGTGACCCCATGACCATGAGCGGCGATATGCCTGCAGACTTTGGCAACATGCATGCGTTCTTTCAGCCCCATCCCGGCAAATACCCTGAGCTGAGCTGCAATGAACCGATTGATAATCCGGATATTTACAGGAAGAAATAGTTACGTGCTTTCTTACCACAGCACTCGCAGCCAACGCAGCCTGACCCGGTTGCTCCCCGTATTGCTGCTGACGCTGATCAGCGGCTGCAGCATGCTGACCGGCGAGCCACCCCGCCAGCAACCGGTGAAATTCAGTGACCTTGAGGGCTGGAGCCTCGATCAGGCCATTGCCGTCAAGCCGGCCTTAATGAACAGCTGCCGTCGTTTAAACCGTTCAGTGTTAACCAAAGACAGCCCCTGGGGCAGCCATGAGCTGTGGTTGAGTCTGTGCAAAGAGTTAAGACAGACGCCCGACCGCCAGCTGAAAGATTTTTTTGAACAGAACTTCAGACCGGTGCGCATCGCTGCGGACAAAAAAGGCCTGTTTACCGCCTACTACTCGCCAGTAATCGCCGGCAGCCTGATCCCTTCGGACACCTATACGGTTCCTCTGCTCAAGCCGCCTCAAGACCTAGTTAACGTTTACTTGCCTGACTTTGGCCTGGAAAAGCAAAGGCTGGTTGGCAGAGTCGAAAAGGGCTACCTGAAACCATATCTCAGCCGGGCTCAAATCGAACGACAAAAGCCTGATAACAGCGATGTACTACTGTGGCTGAACAGCAGTGCTGACAAGTTCTTCCTGCAAGTGCAGGGTTCAGGCAATGTTCAGCTACCGGACGGCAAAATCATGCATGTCGGCTATGCCGGCAGCAACGGTCACAATTACGTGCCCATTGGTCGAATACTGCAGCAACAGGGAGAACTGGTTGATGTTTCCATGCAGACCATTCGGGACTGGCTGGAAAAAAATCCCGACCGCAGCCAGTGGCTGATGAACCAGAACCCACGCTACATCTTTTTTGACTTTGCCAGTGAGGGTGCCATCACCGCCCAGGGTGTCCCAGCCACCAGCCAGCGAACCCTGGCAGTAGACCCGGAGCATGTTCCGCTGGGTCTGCCGGTGTGGCTTGATACCCGCCTCAGTGCCAATGGTGAGCGCTTTGCGCGGCTGATGGTCGCCCAGGATACCGGCAGTGCCATTAAGGGTCCGGCCAGGGGCGATATTTACATGGGGCTTGGTCAGGAGGCAGCTCTGCTTGCCGGTCCGCAGCAGGAGCCCGGCAAACTGTATGTACTGATTCCCCGTCAGTAGTTGCTGATCAGCACATACCAACGACAGCGGTCACCAGTTTATCAATGCCGGCGGCCGCTTCGCTGATGCTGTTGGCCAGCATATAGGCCGGCGTACTGACCAGCTTGTGGGTCGAATCAACAACGATGTCATCCACCGCACACTCTTGATGGTGCACACCGGTTTGCGCCATAGCGGCGGCTGTTTCGGCGTCGTTGCCGATGGTTACCTGCACTCCCTCACCAAAAATACGCCCCGCCATGGCCGGTGCAATGCAGATCAGGCCTACAGGCCTGCCGGCCTCGGCAAATGCCTTGACCGCAACCATCATATCAACCTGCACACGTACATCGGCACCCGCTACGGCAAAGTCCGACAGGTTTTTTGCCGCACCAAACCCGCCGGGTACGATCAGGGCGTTGAAATCGGCAACGTTAAGATCCGTTAACGGTTTGATGTTGCCCCTGGCAATTCTCGCCGACTCAACCAGTACATTGCGCTGCTCGCTGGTCTCCTCGCCGGTCAGATGATTGATCACATGGCGCTGCTGGATATCCGGGGCAAAACAGTGATACGTGGCACCACAGCGCTCAATACTCAGCAACGTGAGAACGGACTCGTGGATCTCAGCACCGTCATAGACACCACAACCAGACAAAATAACGGCAACCTTTTTCTGCTTATTCATTGGCGTACTCTCCGATTTTTGAACTCCCCGCTGATTCTATGCAGGTTCCGCCATTGAGACCAGTTTTCACCCTTTGAAGGCGTTCAGACAAATGGAGTGCGGCACAGAACCAGTGCTATCATTAGCAAGGCACTCATGAACCTACCCAGCAGGTCAAGAGACACTTACCAACCCATTGTTCTTTCTACTGAACCTATGCAACCCACCCAAGACTTATGATGCCAGGCACCGGAATACTCAGTTTTATGACAGTCATTGCTGTTTTGGTGCTCGGAGGCACACTTATTTTCTGGCTCATGCGCAAAAGACATCAAAGCAATCATCCCCAGCCCACTGCTGCCCGAAAACGCCGGAAAAAAGGCGGCAATAACGCCCACACCACCCCCGGGAAAAACGTTATCCCGGCCAATAAACACCCGGTTTCCCAGCGTGACATCAACGAACACGCGCTGA
Organism: Endozoicomonas sp.; assembly: GCA_027942505.1. Taxonomy (GTDB): domain Bacteria; phylum Pseudomonadota; class Gammaproteobacteria; order Pseudomonadales; family Endozoicomonadaceae; genus Endozoicomonas. Next base: position 7,536 of record JAQFVO010001000.1, read on the forward strand.
AAGTAATCAGCCGTCTGAATGCCCAGGGCTATGAGGCCTACCTGGTGGGCGGCTGCATCCGTGATCTCTACCTGGACCTGCACCCGAAAGACTTCGATATCGCCACCAGTGCCAGTCCGGAAGAGGTGCGCAGACTATTTCGTAACTCCAGACTGATCGGCCGGCGCTTCAAACTGGTGCACGTACTGTTTGGCCGCGAAATTATCGAGGTGGCCACTTTTCGCGCCAGTCACGAACAGCAGCAACACAGTCAGGAAAAGTCACGCCACTCGCAGTCCGGCCGGATTCTGCGGGATAACGTTTATGGCTCATTGGCAGAGGACGCCATGCGCCGCGACTTTACTGTCAATGCACTCTATTACGATGGACGTGACGCCAGCGTTATTGACTATTGCCAGGGCGTTGACGACATCCGTACCGGCACCCTGCGCCTGATTGGTGACCCGACCACCCGTTACCACGAAGACCCGGTACGCATGCTGCGCGCCGTTCGCTTTGCGGCCAAACTCGATTTCACCATGGCACCGGAGACCGAACAGCCCATTGGTGAACTCGGCCACCTTCTGCGCGACATTCCCCCGGCACGGTTGTTCGATGAAGTGCTGAAACTGCTGCAATCCGGTGATGGTGTGCAAACCTTTCAGCTACTGCGCCAGTATCGCCTGTTTGAGCATCTGTTCCCGGCCACAGCCTCGGTCCTGGATGAAGCCGCCTCTGATCAGGCCGGTTCCCTGATTATTGAATCGCTGAAAAGCACAGATCAGCGCGTCCGGCAAGGCCGCCCGGTAACACCGGCATTTCTTTTTGCCGCCTTGTTGTGGGCACCCATGCGACAACTGTCTAAAGAACTGACAACTCAGGACATGGCACCGATTCCGGCTTATCAACAAGCCGCCATGACCGTCATTGGCAATCAGTGTCACCACACCGCCATTCCCCGTCGCTTCTCGATGGTTATGCGCGATATCTGGGATTTGCAATGGCGCCTGGAGCGCCGGCAGCCGAAAACCATCGAATCACTGCTTGGGCACCCCAAGTTCCGCGCTGCCTACGACTTTCTGGTGCTGCGGGAGTGCGCCGGTGAGCCACTCGGCGGTGTCGGCGCATGGTGGACGCAGATGCAAGAGTCCGATGAGTTTGACCGTGACGCCATGATCCGCTCACTGACCAGCCAGAAACCCCACAGCGGGCAAAAGCGCAGAAGACGCCGGCGCAAGCCGCGCTCTGCTGATGCTTCCCGTGGAGAGTCCTGATGGTTGAAAGTGCCTATGTCGCCCTGGGCAGCAATCTTGAACAGCCACAACTGCAGCTGCAACAGGCAGTGGCGGCTATAAACGACACAGAAAACATATCTATTGTCGCTTGTTCAAGACTCTATCGCAGTGACCCGGTCGGTCCTCCGGGGCAGCCAGACTACTGCAATGCCGTGGTGGCCATCGATACCTCGCTGGAACCACTGGCACTGCTTGATGCCTTACAGGCAATTGAAAATGCCCACGGTCGCACCCGCACGCTGCACTGGGGGCCGAGAACGCTTGATCTGGACATCCTGTTGTACGGCAACTGGACGATTCAATCCCCCAGACTGACGATTCCCCATGCCCAGATGCAGTTACGTAACTTTGTCCTCTGCCCATTGCTGGACATAGCCCCTGACCTGGTGCTTGCTAATGGCCAGCCGCTGTCAGCATTGGTGGAAAAACTGGGCTACTGGGGACTCAGCGTCATCGCCGAAGACTATCCCTGGCTTTGAATGCCGTTGATGCCTGCTCCGAACTGATGCAAACCAGTCGCCGACATCGACAAAAAAATAGTTGAACCATTCCTCTGGGCCATGATCAGACGATCAGGGCGGGGTTCCCGCCTGCCCTCGCAATAATCCGGAGGATCTATCCACTATGAATGACTCTGGCGTAACCTATGCTGCCACGGGCAGTGGTGTGCTGTCCGGCCAGCAGACCCGATTTTTGGCCCCCCCCCAGCCCCCAAGGTCCGGTGAACCAAGGGTCAATAGACAGCCAGATTCCGCCGTCCATGCACCCGATGTGCTTGATACCTCTCTGTCCACCCGAACAATCAATGCCGCCACCGACATAATCCGCTGGCTGGTCGATAACCGTCTGGGCGTCGCCAAGCTTTTTGGTGCGCTGGTCGTGCCGGCTCAGTTTGTCCGGCTCGACCCACCCTGTCAGGACAGGATGAACGAGGCCTGCACCCACATAAATCAAAATTCAAACCACCGTATGCATCTTGATATTGCCAAACACGGCGATACCTGGTTGAAGGTTGCTGTGTGCTACCCACCGGACTGGCCTGTCCTTGATGCCAGTCGCTGCGTGCTCTACCACAACCCCAACGCGATAGTTACTGCCAATTACCTGGAGCGCCACTATGACCATGCCGGGAGTTCCGGGCAAGATGGCGGTGATTTTCGCCCCAGGTATCGCCACCAGGGCCTGAAAAAGCCGACCAATGACCGGGATACCTGTATCGCCCACTCCCCGGGTATCATTCAAAACATGCGCAAGTGCCCTGTTATTTTCTATGACTACCGGGGAGCGGGTATGAACGAACAAGCCACACCGTTGTTCCCTACCTGTGAGACAATTGTTCAGGATGGTCAGGCTGCCTTGCATTATGCACTGAGCCACTTTGACCAGGTTGAGATCTTTGGGACATCCGTGGGTGGTGCCGTGGCCACAGCATCACTGGACCGTTACCAGTACTCGCCGGATACTTTCAGGGATCGGATTAAAAGCGTGAACGTGCTGGACTCGTTCAGCGATACCTCTCACGTGCCGTTTCCAAGGCTGGGTGACTGGATCAAGACAGTTGGCTGGCTTTTTGGTGCCGAGCTGGATGGCAAAAAACACCTGAACAGTTTAATCAGCAAGGGTTTCAATGTTGCTGTCTCCAACCACACTCACGATGAAGTCATCCCGCCCGAAGCTCGACTTGCCACCCAGATACCTATTCAGGATGTATCCAGGCCAAACGTCCAGGTCCATTTGAGCGGCAGGAAAACAAACACTAACCGCTATAAGAACCACGGCACCCTAACTGACGACGTGCAGGATTTTCTTAGCCGTGGTCGTTAGTTTATGTTTTGAGTTCAGGGGTGGCGCTGGCCCCATCGATCAGGCTGAGTAACCATCGGTATCCGGTTCCGTGCTGTCTTGCCGTCTATATGGTTGTCGCGCGTTTTTTCCACAAAGTCGGTAACTGACAAGCTTTTGCACTTCTCGTATAATCCGCGCCAGCAACTAATCAAGGTCTTTACCCATGGCTAAAGTCACCCTCAGTATCCTTTCTGACATGAAAAAAAACGGTGAAAAGTTCACCAGCCTGACGGCTTACGATGCCACCCTGGCTCATCTGGTCAGCAGTCAGGGTGTGGAAGTGATACTGGTCGGTGACTCACTGGGCAATGTCTGCCAGGGCCATACCAGCACCGTGCCCGTTACTGTGGATGACATGTGTTACCACACCCGGTGCGTCAGTGCCAAGGCAGGAGACTCGCTGCTGATTGCCGACCTGCCCTTTGCCTCTTATACCAGTGAACAACAAGCGCTTGGCAACGCCACACGTCTTATGCAGGCCGGTGCCGAAGTGGTCAAGCTCGAAGGTGAAGCCTGGCTGGTCCCCATTGTTGCCCGTCTGCGCGAGCAGGGTATTCCTTCCTGCGTGCACCTGGGGCTGACCCCTCAGTCCGTTCATGTGCTGGGCGGTTATAAAGTGCAAGGTCGGGATGAAGCGCGGGCCACAGCCATGATTGAAGCGGCCATCGCCCTGGAAAAAGCCGGTGCGGCAATCCTGGTGCTGGAGTGCGTTCCGTCCGTGCTGGCTGCAGAAATCACCCGTTCGGTTCAAATTCCGGTTATTGGGATTGGTGCCGGGGCAGAGACCGATGGTCAGATACTGGTCATTTATGATCTGCTGAATATGACTGCCGGGCGCAAACCCAGGTTTGTGAAAAACTTTATGGCTGAAAGTGACTCCACCCAGGATGCAGTCGCGGCCTTTGTCCGGGCAGTTAAAGACCGCACCTTCCCTGCCCCGGAACACGGATTCGAATAGACGGACACCCCATTATGCAAACCGTACACACCATTGCCGACGTTCAGGCTTTCGTCGGCGCACGCCGTGCTGAAGGGCTGCGTGTTGGCTTCGTACCCACCATGGGCAATCTCCATGGCGGGCACCTGACTCTGGTCGAGAAAGCGAAACAGCACAGTGACGTTGTCGTGGTCAGTATCTATGTCAACCCATTGCAGTTTGGTCCAAATGAGGACTACGACTCCTACCCACGCACCGTGGAGCAGGACCAGCAACTGCTCACAGAGCACGGTGTTAACCTGCTCTATGCCGCCAGCACCAATGAGATCTACCCTGAAGGCAGTGACAACCATACCCACGTGACCGTGGATATACTTGACGGTATGCACTGCGGCAGCTCCCGCCCGGGTTTTTTCCGGGGCATTGCCACCGTGGTCACCAAACTGTTTAATATCGTCCGGCCGGATATTGCCGTCTTTGGTGAGAAAGACTTTCAGCAGCTGACCATCATTCGCAAAATGGTCAGCGACCTCTGCCTGCCCGTTGAGATTATCGGTGCCCCCATTGCCCGCGAAGACACAGGCCTGGCCATGAGTTCACGCAATGGCTACCTCAGTGCTGAGGAGCGTAATGACATCGCCCCGGCCCTTTACCGTTGTCTCAGTGATGCACGGTCGGCCATTCAAGAGGGTGAGACCGACTTTGATTTGCTGCGCCGGGACGCCTTTGCCAGGATGGCTGAGGCCGGGTTTAAACCGGATTACTTCAACATCTGTAATCCACAGACGTTGTTACCAGCGACTCACAATGAGAGGTCTCTGGTGATTCTGGCTGCCGGATACCTGGGTAAGGCACGATTGATAGACAATATTTACTTCGATCGATAAGCCAGGAAAGCGGACAAACACACCGTCGTTAGAGGGCGTCGCAAAAGGTCAAGTCGCTGTGCTGTCCAGGGATTGTACGGAACCCATCTGGCAGGGAAAGCCATCTATCCGGGCATTCACCTCCCTGTGAGGTGGATCCTGTACAGTCCATGTACAGGATGACAGCGGAGTCTGTTTTCTTGATGGCCACTTCCCTGAGCTCTTTTCAACATCCTTGAGAATAAGCGGTGAGAAAAGGCCCTGAAAAGAAGGGAACCACGAAGAGCACGAAGAAGAGCTTTTATTTTCCTTTGTGGCCTTCGTGTTCTTCGTGGTTCATGGCTTTTTGCTACACCCTCCCTCACGAGGCTGACGGTGGTATCTTCTACAGCTACCAGTTTCTGACGCTTGTCGAGATCATCAACAGTGTCCTGTTAGATGATTGGTACTGTTTGAGAGGTAATTGAGTCGAGCAATGAGGAGCTGCGCTGTTACAGCAGCAGGCCAGAGTCGGGTGATAAAGGTCTAATCGCTGATGGGAAATTGCTGCAAGGTGATATCGCTGCCGTTCAGCTCGATCTCCCACCCCTTGTCGGTCCAGTCTCCCAGTACATAGCGTTTGCCGCTGCCCTGTTTCAGGACGACGTCGTGAATATCCGGGCGGTGGGTGTGCCCGTGGATCAAGGTATCCACCCGGTACTTTTCCATTACCTGCACAACGGCAGACGGGGTAACGTCCATAATGGCCAGTGATTTGCCCACCTTGGCGGCACGGCTGTTGCGACGGATTGACGCACCAAGTTGCCTGCGATAAGAGAGTGGCGTCAGGCGCAGCAGGGAGAGTACCAGGGGGTTGCGGATAAAACGGCGATAGCGCTGATACTGCCGATCCCGGGTGCACAGTGAATCACCGTGCAGCAGCAGGATTTTGCGCTGGTTGATCTCGACCAGCGTCGGGTCTTGCAGCCAGGTAATGCCGGTCTGCCTGAGAAACGCTTTGCCGATTCCGAAGTCCCGGTTGCCTGGCATCAGGTAGAGGGGGCGACCGGTGTCTGTGTATTGTCTCAGCCGGCGGGCTATGTCGAATTGAAAGTCATCCATGGCATCATCACCCACCCAGTACTCAAAGAAGTCACCCAGGATGTAGAGGGCATCCGCCTCTATGGCCCGGTGGCAAAGGTAGTGGCAGAAAGCCCGGGCAACCGCCGGGCAATCTGGGGTCAGGTGAAGGTCCGAGATGAACAGGGCTTTCATCAGGCCGGTTCCACAGACTCAACTTCCCGGGCCGTTTCAATCACTACGTCGACCACCGGAACATCCTGATGACCGGCGCGGGAGCCAGTTTTCACCCCTTTGATCTTGTTGACAATGTCCATGCCTTCAACCACCTTGCCAAACACGCAGTAGCCCCAGCCTTGGCTGGTTTTGGCGGTGTGGTCCAGAAACTTGTTGTCATTAACGTTGATGAAAAACTGCGCCGACGCTGAGTGGGGGTCCATGGTCCTGGCCATGGCTACGGTGCCGGTCTCGTTACTCAGGCCGTTATCGGCTTCGTTGTCAATGGACATTTTGGTGGGCTTTTGCACCAGGCCCGGCTCGAAGCCACCGCCCTGAATCATGAAACCATCAATAACCCGGTGGAAAACTGTGCCGTCGTAATGGCCACTTTGCACATACTTGAGAAAGTTGGCGACGGTTTTGGGTGCTTTTTCAGCATCCAGTTCCAATTTGATATCACCGTAATTGGTGTGTAGTACAACCATCATAATGTTACCGTTGATCAATTAATTTACATGTGAAAGCCCGGAACGCACTCCGGGCGGGGGCAGTATTCACGGGATTCTAGGCTTTTATAAACGCAGTGTAAAACCCATTCGCAATGAGTTATTTTCCAGAATTGACAGCTATGGTAGATTATGGCGCAGGTAACAACCCGCATTTGCCAGTAACCTCCAAAGAAGCATCAGTGACAATGACTGCTACCGAAAAAGCCAGAAACTTTCTGGAACAGATTATTGAAAAAGATCTGGCCGAAGGCCGGGTCAGCCGTATTCATACCCGTTTTCCCCCGGAGCCTAATGGTTTTCTGCACGTCGGCCACGCCACGTCCATCTGTCTCAATTTTGGCCTGGCGCAAAAGTACCAGGGCGAATGCAATCTCCGTTTTGACGACACCAACCCGGAGAAAGAAGAGCAGGTGTATGTTGACGCCATCCGGGAGGATATCCGCTGGCTGGGCTTTCAGTGGTCGGGCGAGGCGCGTTACGCCTCCAGCTATTTCGATACCTTCTACGAGTGGGCGCTGCATTTGATTCGCGCAGGCAAAGCGTATGTCGATCACCAGGATGCCGAGACCATGCGCATTAACCGCGGTGATTTCAACAAGCCAGGTATTGCCAGTCCGGATCGCGACAAGAGTATCGAGGAGAACCTGGCGGAATTTGAGCAGATGCGTGCCGGCGAGTATGACGAGGGCAAAGCCTCCTTGCGCGCCAAAATCGATATGCAAAGCGCCAATATGAATATGCGCGATCCGGTGCTGTACCGGATTCGCAAGGTGCCACACCACCAGACCGGCGACAAATGGTGCATCTACCCAAGCTACGATTTTGCCCACGGTCAGGAAGATGCCATTGAGCACATTACTCACTCCATCTGCACCCTGGAGTTTCAGGATCACCGCCCCCTTTATGAGTGGTTCCTTGATAACCTGCCGGTTCCCGCCCGCCCCCGTCAGTATGAGTTTGCACGCACCAACCTCAACTATACCGTCACTTCCAAGCGCAAATTGAAAAAGCTGGTGGACGAAGGGGTGGTCAGTGGCTGGGATGATCCGCGTATGCCCACCATTTCTGGTATGCGTCGACGTGGTTATACGCCGGCCTCAATCCGCCGTTTTTCCGAAATGGTCGGTGTCAGCCGTGCCGACGGTACTGCTGATGTCTCCATGCTTGAGCACGCCATTCGGGATGACCTGAACACCAATGCGGCTCGTGCCATGGCAGTGCTGTCGCCCCTGAAACTGGTGATTGACAATCTGCCAGTAGGCGAGGTGCAGGAGATGACTGCTGCGGCCCATCCCAGCCGCCCGGAGCTGGGCAGCAGAACGTTGCCGTTTACCCGGGAAATATACATCGACCGGGAAGACTTCACGGAAGATACGACGCTGTCACGCAAAAAGTTCAAACGCCTGGTTATTGGCGACTATGTGCGCCTGCGCAGTGCCTACGTCATCAAGGCCGACGAGGTTGTTAAAGACGACAATGGCAATATCATTGAGGTGCACGCTTCTTATGTGCCGGGTACTGTTGGTGAAGATCCACCAGAAGGCATCCGTCCCCGTGGTGTGATTCACTGGGTCAGTGCCAGCCACGGCAAACAGGCTGAGCTAAGAATTTATGACCGTCTGTTCAGCCATCCGGCGCCGGACCGTGGTGAAGAGGACTTCCTGCACCATGTTAACCCTGACTCCCTGAAGGTGACCGAAGCCTGGGTGGAACCAGCGCTGGTAGAGGCTGCACCTGAGGAGTCGTTCCAGTTTGAACGGGAAGGGTACTTTGTTGCCGATCGCTATGATCACTCCCCGGAACACCCTGTGTTCAACCTGACCATCGGTCTGAAGGATACCTGGGCCAATAAAGTCTGAATAATTAACAGGATGGATAAAGTGCTGCAAATATATAACAGTCTGAGCCGAAAGAAGGAGCCTTTTACCCCTCTGGATGGTAACCATGTGCGCATGTACGTCTGCGGTATGACTGTGTACGACTACTGTCATATTGGTCATGCGCGCACGGTCACGGCGTTCGATGTTGTTGCCCGTTACCTGCGTGCCCGTGGTTATGAGCTGACTTATGTGCGTAACATCACCGATGTGGATGACAAGATTATCCGCCGGGCAGCAGAAAGCGGTGAAGACTTTCTGGCGCTGACCGAGCGCATGACTGCGGCCATGCAGGAGGACTTCCAGCGCCTGGGCAATCTGCCACCGGACCAGGAGCCTCGGGCCACAGAGTTTGTGCCTGGCATGGTGACCATGATTGAGCAGTTGATTGACCAGGGTTTTGCCTATGCGCCTGGCAACGGTGATGTTTACTTCCGGGTGCATCGCTTTGCCGACTACGGCAAACTCTCCGGCAAGGTATTGGCAGAGCTGGAAGCCGGTGCCCGTATCGAGGTGGACGACTGCAAGGAAGATCCGCTGGACTTCGTGCTGTGGAAAGGGGCCAAGCCCGGCGAGCCGAGCTGGACATCGCCCTGGGGTGAAGGTCGTCCTGGCTGGCACATTGAGTGCTCTGCCATGGGTAAGCGCTGCCTGGGCGATACTTTTGATATTCACGGTGGCGGTTCCGACCTGATCTTCCCCCATCATGAGAATGAGATCGCTCAGAGTGAGGCGTGCAATGGTGTGCACTTTGTCAACACCTGGATGCACTCCGGCGCGATCCGTGTCGATAACGTCAAAATGTCCAAGAGTCTGGGCAACTTCTTCACCATCCGCGACGTACTGGAACACTACGACGATGAGGTCGTGCGCTACTTTATGATCTCCAGCCACTACCGCAGCCCGATCAACTACAGCGAAGACAGCTTGAAAGAGGCAGGTGTTCGTCTTGAGCGGCTTTATACGGCCCTGAAAGGGCTTGACCTGTCAGGTGTTGCAGCAGTCGAAGGCAGTGAGTTTGAACAGCGTTTTTTCCAGGTGATGGACGACGACTTTAATACACCAGAAGCCTTGGCGGTGCTGTTTGAGCTGGTACGCCACCTAAATACGGTACGTAGCCAGGATGCCAGTGCCGCTCTGCCTCTGGCCGCCTTGCTGGTTAAGTTGGGCGCTGTGCTGGGTATTTTGCAGCGTCGTCCGGAGGCGTTTTTGCAATCCGGTGCTGCTGTTGATGAAGCCTGGATTGAATCAATGATTGCCCAGCGGGTGGCAGCGAAAAAAAGCCGCGACTTTGCCGCTGCCGACCGTATTCGCGAGGAGCTGGCCGGACAGGGAATCACCCTGCAGGACAGTCGGGAAGGAACCACCTGGCAGATAGAACGCTGACATATCTGCCAGGACGTCTCTTTTTTCCCAATTCTTACTGGTCTGCAGCGGTGGGAATCAATTTGACATGTATGCCATGGATGGCAATCGCTGTTTTTTGCGATTTATTCTCCCTGAAACCACCGAGCCCAGTCTCTTTAACGTAGTTTGCCAAGCCTAGCCTGTCGTAGGCCAGCTGGCAGCGAATGGTAGCAAAAGAACGTTTCAGGTCGTCAATGCTCAGCCTTTTTTGCGCTTCAGGAATATCAAACAAGAACTTGATATGACGGTTCTTACTCTCGAACTTGTGCACCGCCTGACAACCAAATTTCTTGTTCCAGTGCAGTATCTTGCCTTCGATAATGGTTTTATTGTCCAGCTCCAAAAGATAATCAACAATCTCCTGCAGCTCCTTGGTCAGTATGGTGGCATAAGAGACCATGTGAGTGATGGCCGCGGATTCCAGACCGATGGGAATCTGCCAGGGCGGGGTATTCTGGCCATGCAGAGTTGAAAAAACACCCGGTGGGTGGCTAAGGATGTAACTGCGCAATTGATTAGGGTTCAGCTGCAGCTGCCCTTCAATAAAAAAACTATTGAACGTTCGTATAGTTAAGAAAGGTCGATGATTGCTGTTTATCCGAAAACGGAATTTGATTGGTA
>JAQFVO010001003.1 GCA_027942505.1 Endozoicomonas sp.
TGGTAACCGGTGTCGGTGCCAGTTTGTTGATCAGGGCCGTGTCGTCCATGGTTTCAGGCAGTGGCCAGGTTAAGCCCACAGTCTCCAGGGAAAAATCATGAAAGCCACTGATTTTTCTAGGCTCTTTTGAAAAATGAGTGGGTAAGGGTATATTTATCCACTCTGTTTTTCCTTTGTTGAATCTACTGTAAGGCGACCATGGAAGACCTCTTTCAGACAGCTCTTGGCATCACCTCCCCCTGGTACATTGAGTCCCTGACTTTCGATGTAGAGAACTCTCGACTGGATGTTTTCATCAACTTCCAACGGGGAGCAACTTTCAAAGATCCAGAAGATCCCTCCGGCAAGGAATACAAGGCATACGACACCATTCGTAAGCAATGGCGGCATATGAATTTCTTCCAGCACGAATGCTATCTGCACGCCCGGGTTCCGAGAATTGATTGGGGTGATAATAAGCCGCGTCTGATCTCTCCACCCTGGAGTGGCAGGCTCAGTGGCTTCACGCTGCTGTTTGAAGTCTTTCTGATCCAACTGCCGATGGGTTTGCTGGCCTTTGGAGTTTTGATAGAAATCTGCCAGAAGATGACCGGGTACCGGCACTTTAGCGTGAAAGATATTTTGGCCGATGAGGTGTGAATACTGGGCTATCTTCGGTTGTATATGGCTTATAAGGGCAGTATTTGACCCACAAGGTACTGACAAAGATAAGTGGTCACTGTTCATCACTGGCCAGAAATAAGGTTGTTTGCATGGCAAAAGCAAAGAAGAAAGCAAAGTCTGGCAAGTCGAAAAAGCAGCTGAAGAAAAAACTGACGCCGGCGCAGAAAGCAAAGAGAAAAGCAGATAAGGCTGAACGACAGAAAAAGTATGAGTGGATTTTTATCAATGGCAAACAGGTCAGGATAAAAAGGCCGTCGGCTGATGAGGATTGTCTAACCGAGGAAATGCTTCGCAACGCCGATCCGATCTGGCTGCACCAGAATCAACTCTGGGAGTATATACAGCCTCAAAGGGCTGTTTGGGATGATCTGCCGGAAGATGATCCGTATGATGAGCTTATTGGGGATTTTTGGGGGTGTCCTGAGCCTGAGTGGTTGCCTTTTGAGGAATCGGAAGAGGAGCTGTCTGCCAGGCTGGCGGAGCTTGATGAGCGGGAGCTTCCATTTTGAGTTAGCAACTGACACTCCCCACCCTATCGGGCCGGTCCGCGCAGGCGAGGCTTTGCGACAAATTGGTAAAAGGAGTCCGATGAGCCAAAACGCAGGTACAAAAAAAGGCCGTTTCAGGCCTTTTTTTTGCGCGACTTCTGTCAGACAAAAGTCATGAATCAAGGTACCAAAAGCAACCTGTTTTTCTGGCGGCTTTTTTTGGGAAATGACTATTTCAGTCTATTTCTCAACCCTCATAAGTCCTTGATTCTATTGGTGCCGAAGACGAGACTCGAACTCG
>JAQFVO010001079.1 GCA_027942505.1 Endozoicomonas sp.
GCTTCTAGCCCTATGATTTTCATAGGAAAATTTGGTGCCGGCACCAAGAGTCGAACTCGGGACCCTCTGATTACAAGGCAATATGAAAATTAAACGACTTATGCCTAAAAAACTACACGACATTGTATAAACGATATAACAATTTGAATTTATTGGTTAAAAAAAGACAAATATATGTCTATCGTCGTTCAATACTGCACTTTTTAGTCTTGGAAAAATACAACCAAAAGTACAACCAAGACACTGGTCTGCGCTAAAATACAACTAAAAATACATAAATAAAACGATAGCGCAAGGAAGTACAAGTATGAAAATAATAAACGATGAAATGCTTATAAATTATGCCACGAATGGTCCTTTCAGAGAGATAAGCCAAAAGCTCGCTAACCGGGGCGATGGGACTCTCCTGATCAGGGTGAAGCCAAGCTCGGTAAAGTTCTTTTTCAGGTACAAAGAAGCGGGTGCCAGGTATTACACGCACCACGTAATCGGAAGCCACCATCTAAATTCTCCGGTCGGGATCACGTTCCGCAAGGCGCTGAATGATGCCCAGCGACTGGCAGACCTGCGACGGGATGGCCACGATATATCGGCAATTCTTGATCAGGGCAAACAAGAATCCTCATCGAGACTTGCCAGCGTCTCCCCTCCAAGCAAACCAGATACCGGCTCGTTTCGGTCTCTCCTTGAGGACTACCTTGAGCTTCATTTGGCAGGTCGCCGATCATACGAGAGCGTAAAAAGCGCATTTACAAAACACGTGATCAGAGTGAAGCGCTTTGGCTATATGCTGAATTTACCGGCCAACGAAATAATGCCACAGCATATCGTGGATATTATCGCCCGGTTGATTCACGAGGTTGGGGTAAGACAGCAGTGCAACCGAGTTCGGTCCTACTTATCTGCAGCCTTCAGTTGGGCCATGAAACATGATCATAATCCCGCCCTCGCAACATCAGACAGGAATGTCAGATTCCACATTACGGTCAATCCGGTTTTGAATATACCGACTCAAGAGCATTTTGAGTCCAAAGGCAAAGAGCAGCTAACCGACCGGCAGATATGGTTGCTGTGGCACCATGGCCTTCCGACAATGGGCAAGAGCGGACACCTTGCACAATTGCTGCTGGCTCTCGGAGGTGTGAGGCAAGAGCACCTTCTGAATACACCGTGGGAGAATATCCAACTGAAGGGCCGGTTTCCGCACTTGCGAATGACCAGCCGAAAGGGGCGTGGGAATAGACCATACGACTACATTGTGCCAATCAATGATACGGCCTTGGCACTGTTCAAGTACCTGCAAAAAGCATACGGCCACTGCGACTACCCGATACCTTCATCCAGGGGGGCCGGCGATGTGATCGACAAGCCTCTTGGCATCGACACTTTTGATAAGCCGCTGAAGCGCTTTCGGGCATACATCAGAGACGAGCTAGAAATTGAGATACTGCCTTTCACGATTGGTTCGATCCGGGGTAGTGTATCAACTCGCATGCACGAGGCTGGCGTGAAAAAAGAGATCAAGGAAAAACTGCAAGGACATAACCAGCGGGATGTTACCACGGAGCATTATGATGTATGGGGGTATAAGGAGGAAAAATTGCAGGCCTCACAGAAGTGGGAAGCGTACCTGCTGAAACTGATCAATGCGCCTTACGACAAAGTCACCGATAGAAAGCCTGAGGAATTTTTTGAGTATGAGGATTGTGCGGGGTAAGACCCCGCACCTACCAATCCCTTTTGCCATCCACCCACTGCAATACTTCCGTCTTTTTCCAGGCTATTTTCTTGGGGCCGAGCTTCACTTTTTGCGGGAACAGACCGTCACGTTCGTAGTTGTGAATTGTGGCCCGGCAAACCTTGGTTAGTTTCAACACCTCATCCAACCGGATCATTTCATCCCCTTCCACGACCAGCTGATTATTAAACCCTTTTTCAAGAGCAGAATAGAGGGTGACCACCTCGCCGTTGTGCAGTTCGGCAAAGGGTATCCCCATCCGCTGCAGGGCTTTAATCACATCTTTTTTGGAGTTCAGTTTTGTCCACTCCATCAGGTTATCCAGGTTGTAAAGCATGATTATTGTCCTAGTTGATTATTTATCAGGAGTCGCCACAGACTTCGGTGGCTGAGATGTCGTCAATATGTATTGAAAATTTTCTTTAGCATTCATGCTCTCAACTCCGGGCCAGATCACATACGCCAGCTTTGTGCGGACGAGACGCATAAGCGGGTGTTATTTATCACTACCGATAACTGGCCTCGGCCCGAACGGTCCAGCACAGCCAGATGCAATAGGCCTCGGCGGTTCTCACGGACCATCTCGGAATTAGGTGCCAGCGCAGCAGGTGCAGATGCAGGCTGACCTTGAAGCCTTCGATCCGCCGTCCGTTGTATTTGCCTCTTGGCCATCTCATAGTCTCCTCCCTCAGAATGGAATGGTGTCGTCGTCTGATACGGTGCCGGGCTGATCCCATACGTCATCCAGCCAGGTGTCATCGGGCAGGGCTTCCGTTGCCCTGGAGAAGTCGTCCTCCTGCACGAAAGCCCAGGTCTCTTTTGGCTTGGCTGTCGGGTCGTCGTTCCATTGGCTGGGAGTATCAGGAACCGGACTCATGTCGTAATCGAGAATCCGCTGAAAACGGCCGTCCGGTTTCACCAGTAAACGACTTGGAGTCAGGAATGGGACTTGCTGCTCGCGGATACGATCCAGCGCGTCGTCTATGGTTCGCGGGCACGGGGTATGGAATCCGGTACGCTTGAACCACCAGACCTGGGCCTTGTTCTGGGCATAGCCGTCGTGCTCCAGGCAGACCCATTCGGACAAGGTTTCAAAGCCACTGCGATAGGTCACTTTCAGGGAGGGCGGCTTGCCCGCTTTTTCGTGGCGGTCGTAGAACACGTCATCTACCGGCAGCCATTCGGGTTCGATCTGGCTGGCTAGCACCGCAGCGTTACTGGCGGTCTCTTCGTGTTTTGGCTTTTCCGGCCACTGGTAGCTGCACTCGGGGCACTGGCGGGTGAAGGCCAGAACAAAGCTGTGACACTCAGGGCACTCTTTCATGGGGGCCTCGCCAGGCTCACCTTTTTTCTTACGACGTATGCTGTCTACATTGATCCGGTCGATGGGGCCGTGACGTTCCACATTGCCGGCATAGTCCAGCACCAGGCAGTCGGTCTTGTCGGGGCTGATACGCAGGCCACGGCCCATGATCTGGACGTAGAGGCCCGGTGACTGGGTTGGCCTGAGCAGCACGATCATGTCGGTGAGCGGGGCGTCGAAGCCGGTGGTCAATACGCCCTGGCTGGTGAGTGCCTGGATCTTGCCGGCCTTGTATTCCTTGAGAATGCGCTGCCGGTCGCCGGCCGGTGTACCACCATGGACGCATTCGCAGGTGATGCCCTCGTAGTCAAGCAGCTCTTTCACTTCCTCGGCGTGGGCGACACTGACACAGAACAGCAGCCAGGCTTTGCGGGTTTTGCCGTAGTGCAGGATCTCATCGATGGCCTTGTTGGTGACGTCGTTTTTATGGACGGCCTCTTCCAGGTCTTTGGTGACGAACTCGCCGGTACGGGTGCGCACGCCGGTCAGGTCGATCTTTTCACTGCCGCCTTTGGTGACCAGCGGGGAGAGGTAGCCCTGATCGATAAGGCTTTGGATGTCTGTCTCGTAGACCACTTCATCGAACAGGGCCTCCTTGCCCTCGGTCAGCAGCCCGGACTTCATCCGGTACGGTGTGGCGCTGAAGCCGATCACCTTGACGTTGGGGTTCATCAGCTTCAGGTTATGGAAGAAGCCGGTGTACATGGTGTCGTCTTTTTCGGAATTGATCAGGTGGCACTCATCCACAATCACCAGGTCAAACGCCCCCAGGTCGAACGCCTTTTTATGCACGGACTGGATACCGGCAAACAGGATGGCTGAGTCGGTATCGCGACGATTCAGGCCTGCGGAGTAAACGCCGGCCGGCGCCAGTGGCCACACGGCGGTGATCTTGTCGAAATTCTGCTCCAGGATCTCTTTAACGTGGGCCAGTACCAGGATGCGCTGATCAGGCCAGGCCTCCATCACCTGCTGAATAAAGGCCGCGATGATGACCGATTTGCCACCACCGGTGCTGACACAGACCAGCGGGTTACCACTGGCGCGGCCGAAGTAGTCGTACAGGGCAGTGATCGCCTCACCCTGGTAGTCGCGCAGCCTAAGAGTCATTGGCGGAGTTCTTCATATCGGCGATGATCTGGTCGGCAATCTGCCTGGCCGATTTCAGGCCAGCGTAAAATGGCTTATTGAAACAGACATTACCGTTCAGCCAATCCAGGTACTGCCCGGCCACCTCGTCCAGCAGGTTCTCGGTCACTCTTTCGATGAACTCGGGGTCAGTCACCGGGAACTGGTTGGTGAACTCGAATTTAAACAGTTGCTGTTCTTGACCGCCGTCAGGAATGATGGAAATGATGTGGTATAATTTGTCCGGGGTGCTGGACAAGCGTGCTGTGAATCCGGTCATTTTCCTACCCCCCTGGCCTTGAGCATCTGGTCCGCAACGGTGTAGGAGAAGCTCACCGCCTGTTCAACCGTAGTGCCACGATGACTGGCAAACTCACCCACCAGTGCGGCAATGGCGAACAGGTCCCGCAGTTCTATGGTCTGGTTTTGCAGACTTTCCAGCTGATCTCCAAGGTGCTCGACGGTTTTGTTTCTGTCCATTACTTGCCCTCCTTGATGGTTCCATTGAACTGATGCTTCAAACTCACCAGGTTTTCATCCGTCAATAGGCTTTTGTCTTCTACTGAACGGATTTCGCTGGAAGTGAACTGTTCGGGAGCTTCGCCAGTGATAAACGTCTGGCCATTGCTTTTCAGTCGGTATTTGATCCAGTACTCCCCTGAGTCGAGCACCTCGGCAAAACTGAGCAGCATATCCGGCAGATAAAGGTGGGACTGGCAACCGGTACGCTGGTTCGCTTCCGGGATGATGCAGTCATAGCGGGCACAGTGCCATTCCCCGTCCTCGATGGCGCTACTGTGTAGGCAGGTACGACAGTTGGCTTCTGGGACTTGCTGGCCATGGCAGATGGCGTGGTGGTCACAAAACTTGCACTGATACCAGCTGGGATCCTGATGGATTTTTTCCGGTGGCAGGTCACTGGCAATAATTGCAGCGGCCTTGTTCACCAGCGCCGTTGCCAGCGCTTTGTCGTGTTTAATCCGCTCGCCGTAGAGTTCGTCGGTATTCTTGTTGACTGCCAGATAGTAGGCTCGTTTCAGTGGGCCATTGTCAGCCAGGTGCATGTAGACCTGCATCTGGGCAAAGTGCCTGGGCTTGGCCTCCTGCACACCTTTTTTCACCAGCTCTTTAAAGGACTTGTCGGAGTGGGTCTTCATCTCGATGACGTGCCAGGTCTTGGGGGCTTCGACAAATCCCAGGCCGACCCCGTCCATGGAGCCACCAAAATGGCCGTCGCAGGCGGTGACCCGGAACTGCTGACCACTGCCCGGGTCTGTCTCATGAACCCGGACGCCGGCAGCACGCAGGTTGTCGGTAAAACGGCTTTCCGCCAGTTGGCCGGTCTCAAACAGTCGCAGCATACGGCCGTCAAAACTGGCCAGGGTACACCAGTGGAAGGAGTACCACAGCGAGCGATGGCAAGGGTCACCGATCAGTGAAGCGCCCAGGTGTGGACGAAATCCGTCGTCTGAATGCTGTTCGTAGTGCCGGTAGATCCGGTCGATGGTGGTTTCTGCTACGGGTAGTTTCATGATCACCTGTCCTTTTGATCAGTGGCTCCCCTGTAGGGGAGCGCTGAATCATTAATTACCTGACCACGGAGGTGTATGACCGCTGGGCGGTTGGGGTGCTGCTGCCGGTTGCCCGGGTGACTGCTGATAGCCTTGTGGTGGTGCTACCGGCGTCGCCTGAGCGGGGAAGGGCTGCTGCCCGATGGCCTCCCACTTCTTGACCTCATTGGATGGGTCCCGCCCGGCTTCCTGCTTGATCCTTACTGTGATCCTGCAAGGGATATTCACCAGCTCTTCAGAGGTACTAGCCGCTGGTCGCCCAATGGCGTGGGCAATGGCGCTGATCTCCTGCCGGGCGATTTGCTGGGCGGTTTCGTTGGGGTTGATGATGTTGTGGTTGCTCCACAGCTTACGGCCGGTGTACTGGCCATCCACCACCGTCCAGGTGAATTTCAGGTACTGGCCGGTGCCCGCCTTGGTCTGTTTGATCTCCTCCTCAGTGATCATGGCCACGTAATCCCCGTTGGGCAGTGGCTCAAAGCCTTGATGAGGTTCGTAGTCGTTGGGGTTGAATCCAAGTCCTGCCATGGTTAGGCTCCTTGCGGGTTATTGTTATTGGTGGCGTTAAGTGCCTGGCTGAACGCTTCCCAGCTCATGGGCAATTCAGACGGCAGTGAGTAACGATTTTTCGCGACAAAAGCCGGGCGGGCCTCGGTATACAACACTCGTTGCCCAGTGGCGACACCCCGGGTTTTCTTCTTGCCGAAACCGGCGTCTTCCTTGTTAACCACTGTCTTGTAGTTGGCAAACAGCACGCAGTCCATGCTCTCCTGCACCAGCTCTGAAGCACGTTTGTGCAGCTTGATCTGGTAGCGGTCATAACTGTCCACCTCCGGGGATTCAAAGCGCTTGATCTCGGCATGGGCGATCAGGATGATGGCCATCCCCCGCGTGGTTCGCAGGGCGTTGAGCCAAGACAGCAGGGTACGCCAGTGGTTCAGGGCTTCCACGTAGCCTTTGCCGTAACCAAAATCCTCGATGGAGTTCATGTTATGGTCGCTGCACACCTGCTCCCAGACCAGTGGCTCCAGGTGGTCGAGGCTGTCGATCACCACGGTCTTGAACGAATGCTCCTCGTGATAGAGGGCGGCCAGGGCTTCGATAACCTGTGAATAACTGGTCAGCAGTGGGAAGGCGTCCACCTCCAGTTTGCCCAGGCCGTCTTCGGTGCTGAGGAAAATCGGCGCTGGAGCATTAGCGGCCAGCGTCGTTTTTCCAACGCCGGCATCGCTGTAAAGTAGAATGCGCGGAGCACTGATACCGGCAGAGCGGCTGATGGCGCTTAGTGACAAAGCCATCAGCTGCCATCCCCGAGCCGTTCAATCCTGACCGATGCCTTGCGCGGCTTGCTGGTCACTGCCTGGGCCACAATGGCGTACTGTGCGGGGCTGAGGTCTTTCAGAGCTTTGAACTGGCGGATATCCAGCTCAGGCTTCTGACGTACCACCTGGTTAGCGATGGCCGCTGGCAGCTGGGGGTGGATCTCGGCCCACTTCTTGCTGTCCAGGGTGCGGGTGATGCCGCCGGTGGTGGTGACTTTGTAGAAGTCACTTTTCATGGTGGCACTGCCTTCTTCCTTAACGCCGACCGTCTGGATGATCTCGTCCTCAACCGCGATGCGGTACTCCCGGGCCCTGGCTTCCTCTGCCTTGGCGGTCTCCAGTTTGAAAGCCAACTCGTCGAGCTGGTTGGGTGTTGCCGTTTTTTCCATGGTGTACGCTCCTGCGTGTGTTGTTTTTGTGGTCACGGATAAACGCTTTGACGGGCGGGCTTAGCCTTTTTGCAGGCCGAGCAAATCTGGCAGACGGGGTTCGTCTGTTTTTTTATTGTGGTGCCCTTGTTAGTGGTTGTAGCTGGTGTGGTTACTGCATAAGGGGAGTGGCCATCTGTTCAAACTCTCTGATGCAGACGCCTTCCCCGTCTTCTTCATTGCCGATGATTTCCACCAGGATGTTGCCGAAAAGCAACGAATCCGGAAGCTGGTCTTGCTCGCAGCAGTCTTGCTGATATGTATAGTGGGTTAAAAGGATTTGAGAGCGGCAGGTGGCCATATCGGTCAGTAGCTCTCTGATTTGTATTTGCAGCGTACAAACTTTGTGCTGTGCGACGAGTTTGTCTTTTGCAAGTTTGCAGATTCGGCTGAGCGTTTGTTCCTTGTTCATATTATTATCTACCTTAAATACAGTTCCAAACTGTAAAAATAGTTATACAGCTAATAACTGTCGCTCACAACAGTTATTTGTAACTTTTCAATGTTGCTATTTTTGGTGGTGTTTTAAATTGAAGTGGAGTCCCTGCCAGGAACCAGTCGAAACATTGAGATTGCTAATGTGCTTGGGGTGAGGGCTGAATGACTGCTAAGCGGGCGAGCCAGGATGTTGCCAGGCAGTAATGAACCACCAAAAGAAGTTATGCTGGCCGGCAGCGGCGAGGAGGCGTGGTGAGCTGAACGGGGGGGCGCAGCAGCCGTTAACCTGATCGAGAAGTTCACCGATAAGTCTTAGCAGTCAATACTTATATACTGTCCAACCACTACGCCACAGATGTCTGTTCCTGCTTTAATTTCCTGTATCGGATACTGAGGGTTTAAAGGCTTCAGGTATTTTTTACCCGCGTCTTCTACATACATTTTGAATGTGCACTCATCCGATTCTGGCAGCCTGGCAATCACCGGTACACCGCTCCTGACTTCCTTTTCCGGATCCACATAGATTTTTGTACCTTCCGGGAAACTCATAACTCCCGGGTTCTGGCTGGTCATGGAGTCGCCTCGTACCCGCAATGCGAAGGCCTTTTCGCTTACTTTCTCCGGGCAGGGCAAAAAATCCTCGGGATCCTGGCAATGACTAACATCGGAAACATCACAAAACTGGCCTGCACTTACCCAGGATATTAAAGGCACCATCCTTATACTGTAGTTGCTGATTGGGTCGGACACATTTGGATCATTGCCGAAACGCAGATAACTTTCAGTGACCCCCAGGACACTGGCAAAATCTGCCATACCCCTTGGGTTTTTCGTCTGGTTATTTTCGATCTGACCAATACTTTGTTGAGTGATTTTTCTGCCCGTAGCCATTTCGATCTCATCCGACAAGCGGCCCTGGCTCCAGCCTTTTTCTTTTCTTAACCGTGCTATGCGCTCACCAATACTCATGTTTTTGCCACCTAAATTCCCCAACAGTCCTCCGTTGCAGGAAAAGCGAGTTATCAAAAATCCATTCAGACTGTGTATTTGTTAAACGTGTTTGACAAGCAAAGGTTACAGGCAACAAGTAGAGCTAACAATATTTAGTTGTTGCTACTGCTAACTGACTGGAAGGAGATCGTCAAAACTTTTCTTGAATACAGTTCTAAACTGTGGAACTCTTGTAAAAAAACAGATGATTCCGGTGGAATTATGCAGGCATTAAAGAGAGCCATAGAAATTTGTGGTGGGCAGCGAAAGTTGGGTGAAAAACTCACGCCTCCCGTTAAGCAACAGTCCGTCAGCGACTGGATTGAAAGGGGCAGCATTCCTCCAAAGCGGGTTCGGCAGATTGAAGCGGCCACTAACGGTCAAGTGACCCGCCATGAGCTAGACCCGGAACTCTACCCCGAAGAGTCATAAAACCCTTCCAGATCAGGGTTTTTCAAGGATGAGTGACAACAACAATGATAAGAATCCTTTCCAGGTGGAAGTATGGCTCACATGACACTTGTTCCCCCTGACTTTATCCGACAGTTTGCTAATGCAATGAACGACGCTGGACTTTCAACTGACAGACTGCCGGTGGCTGACGATACCATCCATCGCTTTTATGTCGAGGGCGACACCAAGGGCAAGAAGAACGGCTGGTATGTGCTCTACGGTGGCGAATACCCGGCCGGTGCCTTTGGGAGCTGGAAGACGGGTGAAAAACACCAGTGGTCGCAAAAGGACATTCGTCAGCTGACCGAGGAGGAGCGCTACGAGCAGGAGCGTATTCTGTCGTTCGTTCGTCACAAACGGGAAATCGAACAGCAGAATGTCTGGCGCGAAGTGGCTCTCGCCTGTCAGGAGCAGTGGCAACGGGCCAACGCTGCCAATCCCGATCATCCCTACCTGCTGGCCAAGCGGGTCAAGCCGCACGGTATACGGCAGCAGGGTGAGACGTTGCTCATCCCCATTCACGACGAAGGAGACCGGCTGGCCAGTCTGCAATTCATCTGGCAGAACGAACTGGGTCAGTTTGAGAAGCGGTTCAAGAGCAAGGCTCGCAAGGCAGGCGGTCTGCACCGGATCGGTGAGCTGACCGACACGGTTTATGTGGCCGAAGGCTATTCCACCGGGGCTACTATCCACGAGGAGACGGGTTGTTGTGTCATCGTTGCCTTTGACCGGGGCAATCTGGAGGCGATGGCGCGACGGCTGCGCTTTAAGGGGCTGACAGAGAATCGCCGGATCATTTTTGCAGCGGATAACGACCAGGGCACGAACAATAACCCGGGGCTGGATGCCGCTGTGGCCGCCGCCAAAATGATTGACGCTCTGGTGGTCTGCCCGCAATTTCCCCACGGTGTTGAAGGTACTGACTTCAATGACCTCAAGGCCCGCTGCCCGGATCTCTTTGATGCGCAGGTCACCACACCGGTCACCCACGTTGAACCTCATTTTCAGCTGGTTGCAGTGGGTGAGATGGTGGCCGAACCAAAACCGGTTCGCTGGTTGATCAAGGGCTTTTTGGAGACCGACAGCCTTAGCCTGCTGTTTGGTCAGCCTGCCTGTGGCAAATCCTTTGTTGCCATTGATATAGCCTGCTGTATCGCTACCGGCACGCCCTGGCATGGCGCTGAGATCAAACGACCGGGGCCGACCATTTACCTGGCCGGCGAAGGGCTTGCTGGTATGTCCCGACGGTTTAAGGCGTGGGAGGTGGCCAACGATATCAGCCTTAAGGATGCTCCGGTGTATGTCAGCAAGTGCTCAGCCAACCTGTACGATATCAATAGTGCAAAGCAGGTATGCAAGTCGGTTGAGTACATTATTGAGCACAAAGGGAGCGAACCGCCGAAGCTGATCGTGATCGACACCCTGGCGCGTAATTTCGGTCCGGCTGATGAGAACAGTACTCAGGATATGAATCAGTTCATCAAGCATCTGGACCAGCTTCGGACTCAATGGCATTGCTGTGTGTTGATTGTGCACCACACTGGCGTTGGCACCCAGGAGCGGGCGCGGGGGAACTCGGCACTGAAGGCTGCCCTCGATGCTGAGTACTCGGTGACTAAAAACGACGATGTTCTGAAGATTACGTCCAAGAAGATGAAGGACGCTGATGAGCCGGAGCCGAAAGAGTTTAACCTGACGGTGGTTGAGCTGCCCTGGGAGGATGAGGACGGCGAGGTGCAAACCAGTTGTGTTCTGGAAGCTGCCGAGGCGCCTGTGGTGGGTAACATCATTCAGCAGGCCAAGAATATTGGCGGCAAGCGCAGAGAGTGTCTACATGAACTGCACAAACTTTATAAGGAGCATCGAGAGAATCTCGAAAATGGTGGCCGTGGCGATGGTGTAGCTCGGGTTAATTATTCGGATTGGCGTGATGCTTGTGTTGGATCAATTGTTAAAGACCGTTCTAATTTCGCCAAAATCAAAAACGCATTACAAGACGAATTAAATTTGATTCGTGTTGAAGGAGTGTTCGTTTATCTCGCTGAGGATGAAAGTAAAAATGAAGAAGAATAATTTTTTCCTCAACTGGTCACTTTTTGTACTTTTTGCCGTGGTATTTCTCAGGTACTACCGTGGTATTTGTGGTACTTGCTATCAAATTTTAAAAGATAGCGTGGTAGTTTTGTGGTGGTTTTGTGGTGTTTTCGTGGTTTTTCTGTGGTACTCAGCACTACGAGGCCGTGGTACTTTCGGGACCCCCCCTTACGGAGTAAGGGGGTCCCAAATACCACAACGAGTGCTCTGGTATTTTGCAAGTACCCGAGGTAAAGTATTCACCACAGGCTTTGCCCAAAGCGGTCGCTTTCAAAAGAAATTGCAGCAAAATGTTTCAGAAGCGCTTTTCAAAAATTATTTAAAACTTCCTCGCAAAACTTTTTCAAAAAATCCTTTCAAATTTGTTTTAGCTATTTACCAGGAGTTGTTTTCAAAAAATCGTTCAGAAATGCATTCAATTAAATTCCAGCGATTTTTTTCAGAAATAACTCAGAAACAATTATTTCAAAAATTATCAAGGGGCACGGCATGAAAATTATTCTTCCGTTGCCGCCTACTGTAAACCACGTGTGGAAACACCGAGTCATCCGCAAGGGCCACAGACATATCCCCAGCGTCTACATGACCGAAGCGGGCAAAGAGTACCGTCGCCGTGTGCAGCGGGCCTGTACCGACCAGGGAGTTAGCCAACAACTACTGGCCGGTTCCCTGCGAGTGGTGGTCCGGTTGCACTTCCCCACCCGGCGCCGTTGCGATATCGACAACCGCATGAAAGCTCTGCTCGACGGGCTGACCCATGCCGGCGTATGGCTTGACGACAGCCAGATTGACCAGCTGGCGATCGTGCGTGCGAACCAACTTCCCCCGGATGGCAAAGCCGTTGTTGAGGTCATGCCCATCGGGGCGTCACAAGGAGAGTGACCTTTGAAATTCTACTCAGCCAGGCAGGCAATACACGACGCTTACGCGATACACATGCTCAGCAAGGGGTTCGAGGTCAATCCGCTCCCCGGAGGTACTGTTGATACCGACCGGCTGATCTGGGACAGCAAGGACGCGGGCAAGGTAATTGCGGTGGTGGAGGCGTTGCCGGATCACCTGCGTGCCTGGTGCTACTGGTGTTATTCGCCGTTAGGCACCACCAACCAGGGCTGGTTCCGGCAGCTAGAGGTACAGCGCAAGGCCAGGACGTGTCGGGCCGAGGCCGACCGGTTAACCGATCAGGCTGCACGACTGCCCGAACGGATCACCCGCTGCAAAACCCCGAAGCGACGGGCTGAGCTGGAGGCCATGGATACGGACCAGATGATAAGCGACGCAGGCAATCTGGAAGAGCTGGCCGACCGGCTGGAGCGCAGCCTGCGGCAACCGAACCCGTGTGCACCGTTCTGGAACTGGCTGGATGAGCAGATTGCTCAGCGGGCACCAGGGAATATTAGGAAAAAAACGCTGTTGCATGTGCGGGATGTTTGTCGGGCATCGGCGTATAACTACCGCCAGCAAGTGCTTACTGGTAGCCAGAAACCGCTGCTCAGTCGCAAGGGGATTTGTGAGCGGTTTGGGGTGCCTGTGGGTAACTTTGAGCGCAATTATCGGGGCTGGGTTGAGTGGTGTTTACACAGCTGTGATCAGCTGGATAAATCATCGCTTCCGATGGTGGCGGAAAAGCTCAATTAACCTGGAAGCATTTGCAAATGACATCGGTCTTAGTGCATAATTCCCACTATCAAAGACCTCACCCAACGTTAACAACAAGCGTCAGGTGGGGTTTTTTTATGCCCGCCAGTTACCCCACAAAAACAAACGACTATCGTCTCATGCTCGCATTCTACCAACGCTCGAAAGACCGGCTGGTCACTTGGATGCATGGGTGTTTGAAATATAAAAAAGCACAGCGAGCAGGATGCTCAAATGACTGACCTCTCAGACCGGCTCGACAAGATTGACGTCAAGCTGGACAAACTCTCCGAGGCAGTTTCACACCTTGCCAGAATTGAAGAACGCATCGCCCACCAGACGGAGAACGTCGGCCAACTGGATGGCAGGCTCAACAGTCTGGAAAACCGCATAAGGGCTCTTGAAATGCAGGGCACCTCACGGGGCGTTATTTTGGCCGGAATAGAGCGGTTCGGCTGGATAACCATCACCACGCTGGTTGGGATAGCTGCCTACTTCATCCGAAAATAACCAATTCAGGATGGAACCATGACTCCAAGGACGGATACCAATTACCTTATTATCCACTGCTCGGATACCTATGCCGATCAGGGGGTGACTGCTGACGATATACGGCGATGGCATATTGGTGACAATGGCTGGTCTGATATTGGTTACCACTGGGTGATCGAGCGAGACGGGAAGATAAAGCATGGCCGGCACAGTCAGGCGCAGGGTGCCCATGTTCTCGGACATAACCATGAATCCATTGGTATTTGCCTGATCGGTGGCAAGGGAGCTGACGGTGGGCCTGTGGATAACTTCACTGCACAACAATGGTTAATTTTGGAAATGCTCATCGAGGTTTTGCAGCTTCGTTATCCACAGGCCGAGGTGGTTGGTCATTACTATTTCAACCCCTACAAAACCTGCCCGAACTTTGTCGTTGAACAGTGGCTGGATTCTTTGTCATGACCTGGGCAGCGGCAATCCCGGTGATCGGGAAGATCATCGAGAAAATTATCCCTGACCCGCAGAAGGCCGCAGAGGCCAAAAGGTCGCTGGTGGATATGGCGGTCAAAGGCGAGTTGGATGAACTGGCGGAACGTGCCGGGATCATCAAGGCAGAGGCTCACGGTGATGGGTGGCTACAACGGTCGTGGCGACCAATGGTCATGCTGATATTCACCGCACTGATTGTGGCCCGTTGGTTAGGCTGGTCGGCACCGGACTTGTCAGAGGCTGTAGAGCTAAAACTGTTTTCCATCGTGCAGCTTGGGCTTGGCGGCTACATCGCCAGCCGGGGCATTGAGAAAGTGGCAGAAAAAATCAGGCGCTAAGGCATGGCAGCAAAAAAATACAAGATGCAGGATCGCAACGTTGCCGACCTGATTCCCTACGTGAATAACTCGCGGGTACACAGCGATGAGCAGGTGTTACAAATCTGTTCATCCATCAGGGAGTTCGGTTTTACCAACCCGGTACTCATTGACGAAGAAAATGGGGTGATTGCAGGGCATGGCCGGTTAATGGCGGCCAAAAAACTGGATATGGAAAAAGTCCCCTGCATCATCTTGGCAGGACTGTCGGAGGCACAAAAGAAGGCTTACGTCATTGCCGACAACCAGCTCGCCCTGACGTCAACCTGGAACATGGAAGTCCTGGCGTTGGAGGTGGAAGCCCTGCAAGCGGAAGACTTCAATCTCAATATTCTTGGCTTTTCCGATGAGGAGCTAAACAATCTGGTCATTAGCTTTGATGCAGATGAAGTGCCTCCACCAGAACTGGCCTCCGGTGAAAAAGATACGCTACGACAATGCACGTTTACCCTGACTGATGAGCAGTATGAATCCGTTATGGCGGCAATCGCCAAAGCGAAAGAGCTGGGGCCATTCGGGGAGACTGGCAACGAGAACGGTAATGGCAATGGTCTGGCCAGAGTTGCCGAGGTATTCAATGGGCAAGGCTAAGGACATTCAGGTCAAGTTCATTGCCAAGAAAGATGCTGACCGTGTGGTGAAAAGGAATCACTACAGCGGCAAGGTCTGTAACAACTCCCAGGTCAACTTTGGTATTTTTTACCAGGGCAGGCTGGAAGGCGCGTTACAGTTCGGCCCTCCCATTGACCGGCGCAAGGTTATGGGGCTTGTCCGGGATACCCAGTGGAACGATTTTATTGAGCTGAACCGGATGGCTTTTTCGGATCGGTTACCCAGGAATAGCGAGAGCCGGGCCATGGCTATTTGTTTTCGGCTGATCAAAAAACATTATCCGAACATTGAATGGATACTGTCGTTTTCCGATGCGACTCGGTGTGGTGACGGAACCATCTATCGCGCTGCCGGATTCATTTTGACACAAATCAACAAGAACAATTCCATCATCCGACTGCCGGATGGAACGGTAACCGCAAGCATCACCTACACGGCTGGCAAAAGCATCCTAAAAATGGGAGGCGCTGCGAAAATCCCGGATGGTGCAGAATATCTCAGCGGTTTTCAGCTTCGGTATATCTACTTCATTAATCCTGAGGCACGGAAACGATTAACAGTGGCACCAATTCCGTTCTGCAAAATTGCGGAGGCCGGTGCAACCATGTATAAAGGTAAGCAAGGTTTAAAAGCGTCCGAAGTAGGCGAAAGTCACGACCAGTGATTCAGCGGCGGTGCGACACCGACCCGGACGCTCCAATTTTTGACTTCCTGTTTAAGGACTTCTTATTTTGACTTCCTGAAATTGACTTCCTGTTTTGGGACTTCTTGTTTTTGACTTCCTGAAATTGACTTCCTGTTTTGGGGCTTCTTGTTTTTGACTTCCTGAAATTGACTTCCTGTTTTGGGACTTCTTATTTTGACTTCCTGAAATTGACTTCCTATTTTGGGACTTCTTGTTTTGGCCTTTTGCACCATAGCGGCAAAAATACGGCAGGAAAGCATCGAAATCTAGCGCCACCAGTGGCCGTTCGGCTATTGGCCTATACAAAGGCCGCAGGCAAGGTAAACGGTGCACCAGTGGCGGTTGTAGGCGGTTCAGTGCGAAGGCCTCCAACGGCAAAATTAGCGCCACTACCGGGCGCTAAAATGGCTCGCCTGGATAGGCCAAGGTATAGCTAAAAAGGCCGTGGTTGGGCGCTATAGGCGGCAAGGAAATAGGCGGAAATTATAGCGGCAAAGGTAAATAATAGGCATAAAAAAAGCCCCTTTCGGGGCTTCGGGCGGTGTGGTTAGGCTATATTCAGCCCTCCTAATCCGCCTTTAATTCTATATACCGTATCTTTGCCATCGCGCCGCTCTGATTCTATTTCAAGGCCAAGCTTGATTTTCAGTGCTCCAGGCGTACCTCTGAGGGTAGTGATTTTCCAGCCGGTTGCTTCGTGTAATTGCTGTATGGTAGCTCCACTTTTACGGGCAAGCATTTTTAAAATTGTATGCTGCTTTGTATCCTTGCGGACCGTTGGCTTTTTGGCCTCTTGTTTTTTAGGTGTGGCTTTTTTTGCCGGCTGTTTTTTAGTGGTGGCTTTCTTGGTAGCTAGCTTTTTAGTAGTGTTTTTCATGGCGTTATTCCTTTTATTGCTTTTGGCTTTGGTAGCGGGTTTTCCCTTCCGCTTGATCCAAGCTTGGCTCACCTAACGGTTAAGCCAAGCCTAAAATTGCTTTTATTTATTTGCTTCTGAAAACTTTACAAAATCCTCAAAGCTATATATACCGGTTAGTACACCTAAAACTTCTTCAACAATTTGCTGTTCATTGGGTTTTAAATCTTTGTAGTAATCTTTAAGCCATTGGGAACGATTTTCTTTTTCTTGGGTTTCAAACTGCGCTTGCTTAATAATGTGATCTAGTAAAGTCATTTTTATTTTCCCTAATTGCTTTGGTATTGATTGAAGCTTGGCTCACCAACCCGAAAAGCCAAGCCAAAAATCCCTTTTATTTTTGGCTATTTTTCCCGTCTTTTTAATTTTCCATACAGCTATCCATAAGGCTATTTCTACCGGTTTCCCCCAGGGCGCAAAAATGCGGGGGACCCCGGGGTTTATTTCACAATGCGGGGGCGAGGCGGCGCGGTATTTCGCTAGTGACAAGGGTGAAATCGGGGTTAACTTTCTACAGGAAGGAAA
>JAQFVO010001016.1 GCA_027942505.1 Endozoicomonas sp.
AAATGATTGCATGCACACGGGGGCGCGTTTTTTTCTGCCGGGGGAGGTGATGTTGACCGCCTGCTTTCTAGTGGTCTAAGTAACTAGAATTTCTGGGAATTAACAAGGGAACCAAGGGGCAAAGTTGGGGGTAATCTAACCGCGTACCTGCACCAATACCTGCACCAAAACTAAAAATTGAAATTTTGTTGAAGTGGTTACTAACTTGAAAAGGCTTGGTACCAGTGGTCGGACTCGAACCGACACGCCCGCAAAGGCAACGGATTTTGAATCCGTCATGTCTACCAATTCCATCACACTGGCAATAGAAGATTTGAACTAAGTGGCAACCTTATTTAACGTCTGGCTGCCGTTGCTCAAGTTCGCTGAAGTATATCAAAGAGTTTATTGAGATCAAGAGGTTATTGAAGAAATTTGTTGCCGGACGGTGCCTGTTCGTAGTGACCCCCACTGACACCTCTCCTGTTTTGCAGTATCCTTCCCGGCTTTTTATTGGTACCGGTTTTCCCGGGTGTTCTCACAAATCATGCGCCGTTAGCGGCTGTAATAGTGAGAGGCTGGTGGTGGAGAAGCGGTCATGACTCACCGGATTATCCATGCAAGTCAGTGATTTTGATTTTGATCTGCCCGATGCGCAGATTGCCCGCTTTCCTGCCGAAGATCGTACCGGCAGTCGTCTATTGTGCCTTGATGGTAACAATGGTGCCATCGAGCACCGCCAGTTTGCCGATATCGAGCAGTTGCTTGAACCCGGCGATCTGCTGGTGTTGAACAACACTCGTGTTATTCCGGCGCGTCTTTACGGGCAGAAGGAGACCGGTGGCAAGATCGAGGTGCTGATTGAGCGGGTGGTGGAAGATAACCTGGCGCTGGCCCAGGTGCGTGCCAGCAAATCGCCCAAACCTGGCTCGGTATTGTTGCTGGCCGATGGCGCTGTGCCTGTGGTGGTGGAAGGACGACGGGACTTCCTGTTTGTTTTGCGCTTTGCCTCCCCGGTTCTGCCGCTGCTGCTGGAACACGGTCATATGCCTCTGCCGCCGTATATTGATCGTGCTGATGACGACAGTGATCGTCTACGTTATCAGACTGTATTCGCCGCCAAAGATGGTGCGGTGGCCGCACCCACAGCCGGTCTGCACTTTGATGAGGCGCTGCTGGCGCGTCTTGAGGCCAGGGGCGTTCGCAAGGCGTTTGTTACGCTGCATGTCGGCTCCGGTACCTATCAGCCTGTGCGGGTTGAGAAGATTGAAGACCATGTGATGCACGCTGAGTACATCGAGGTTTCTGAGGAGGTCTGCCAGGCTGTGCGTGACACTCGTGCTCAGGGCAAACGTGTGGTGGCCGTTGGCACTACATCGGTGCGAAGCCTTGAGTCTGCCTCGGTATCGGGTGAGATTGCGCCGTTTCAGGGCGACTCCAGCATTTTTATCTATCCCGGTTACCAGTTTCGCAGTGTCGATTTGATGGTGACTAACTTCCACCTGCCACAATCAACGCTGCTGATGCTGGTCAGTGCTTTTGCCGGTCGGGAGCAGGTGCTGGCGGCCTACAATGATGCCGTTGACCAGCAGTACCGATTTTTCAGTTATGGCGATGCCATGTTGCTGACCCGAAAGGTTGATTAACCGGTCATTCGTGCGGCAGATAAACGACATTTATGCTTTATTTATGGTTGGTAAAAAGTAAGAGCTGTTCATGACCAGAGCGTGTTTTATGAAGTTTGAACAGTTGGCCAGCGACGGCAAAGCCCGCCGTGGCCGACTGACGTTTCCCAGGGGAACGGTAGAAACCCCTTGTTTTATGCCAGTAGGCACCTACGGCACAGTGAAAGGAATGCTGCCCCGGGATATTAAGGAAATTGGGGCCGAGATTATTCTGGGCAACACTTTTCACCTGATGTTGCGCCCGGGCACTGAGATCATCCGCAAACACGGTGATCTGCATGATTTTAACCAGTGGCAAGGGCCGATTCTCACTGATTCCGGCGGTTTCCAGGTGTTTAGTCTGGGCAAGATGCGCAAGATTACCGAGGAGGGGGTCTCATTTCAGTCACCGGTGGACGGTTCAAAGGTGTTTCTGAACCCGGAAATCTCTATGCAGGTGCAGCGCGAACTGGGTTCTGACATTGTCATGATCTTTGATGAATGTACGCCGGGTGACGCCAATGAGGAGCAGGCTCGCACCTCCATGGAGCTGTCTCTGCGTTGGGCTGCCCGGTCCAAGGCTGCGCATGGCGATAGTCCTTCAGCGTTGTTTGGCATTATTCAGGGCGGCATGTTTGAGCAGCTGCGTGATGTCTCGCTGGCTGGTTTGACTGAGATCGGTTTTGACGGCTATGCCATCGGCGGTCTGTCAGTGGGTGAGAGCAAGGAGGATATGATGCGTATTCTCTCGCACATCACCCATAAAATTCCCGAGTCTTATCCCCGTTATCTGATGGGGGTGGGTAAGCCGGAAGATATTGTCGAGGCGGTGCGTCGCGGGGTGGATATGTTTGATTGTGTCATGCCTACGCGCAACGCTCGTAACGGTCATCTGTTTGTTGATGAGGGGGTGATCAAAATCCGTAACTCGGTGCATAAGATGGATGACCGGCCTCTGGAAGCGCACTGCGACTGCTATACCTGTCAGCACTTCAGTCGGGCCTATCTGCATCATCTGGATAAATGTGGTGAGATTCTCGGCTCCATGCTGAACACGATACACAATCTGCGTTACTACCAGCGGGTTATGGCCGGGCTTCGGGGGGCTATTGCAGAAGGGCGTCTGGAGCAGTTTGTGCAGGAGTTTTACCGCATGCGTGGTCAGGAGGTACCGCAGTGGGGGGAGGTTGGTGAGCCGGTGTGATGGGTAAATAGGGGATGCGCTATTTGACTGTGTGGTATCGTTGCTTGTCTGAAGAAGGGTGTCGCAAAAGGTCCTGATAAAGAAGGGAAGCACGAAGAGCACTAAGAGCACGAAGGGAAAGAAAAGCTCTCCTTAGGGTAGTGGTAAGTAAGAAACTACCACAAACTCCGCTGTCATCCGGTACATGGACTGTACGGGATCCACGCCACAGGGAGGTGAGTCTCAGCCAGATGGTTATCTCTGTCAGATGGGTTCTGTACAAGCCCTGTTCGGAATGACAGCGGTGAGAGAGGTCATCCCCATCTCCTTGTCATCCCGCACATGGACTGTGCAAGAAGGGGTTTAAGACTTGTGATTAAGAGATAGCGTCACAGGGAGGTGAGTCTCGGCCAGATGGGTTCCGTACAAGCCCTGTTCGTAATAACAGCGGTGAGAGAGGCTCTCCCTGTCATCGAGAGGAGGATGGGTGGTTGGTGTTTTCTACCATACTGCCTGGATGTTTTGTGCTTATTCTAAAAGAAAACCCCCTCTGAACGGCGTGCCGTTGTAAGGGGGGATATAGACGTCAGTCGATTACTGGTAGATCAAGCTTGCGACCGGGTAGGTCAGAACCGATACCCGACAGATAAAGTGGCTACCGGGTAAATCTTCAAGTTCTTTAATTCATCTTCC
>JAQFVO010001077.1 GCA_027942505.1 Endozoicomonas sp.
CACTACCCAATCCTAACTCAGCCATAGATGCAATAACCCTGAGTAATGGTCAGCACCTGCTGGTTTATAACCCTGTACTGGCTGGCCGTTCTCCGCTGGTAGTGGCGCTTAGCGATGACGGGCGAACCTGGGAGCACCAACTTACTCTCGAAGATGGCGCAGGTGAGTTCTCTTATCCTACTGTGATCGAAGCGGACAACGGCACCATCCATATTGCCTATACCTGGCAGCGCAGAGCGATTCGCCATGTAGAGATCAGGCAGCGCCACAGTGATTGATGGCACGCTCTGGGAACGTTAAGGAATTGTCTCTGAAAATTCCACGCAGACACAGAGGATTTGAACCACAAAGCACACAAATGTTCATGACAATGGTTCGTCACCCTCTGTCATGAAAGCTTTTGCCACAGAGTCACGGAGACACAGAGGAAAAGCTTTTTTTCTCTTCTCCGTGTCTCTGTGCCTCCGTAGCAATTTTCTTTCACGGCAAACAGCACAAAGGAAAAGAAAAGCTCTTCTTAGTGTTCTTCGTGTGCTTTGCGGTTTCAATTCAAATCTCTCAACCTGCATCAATCCTCATGTTTACGAGGCTTTTAAGCTTAAGTCAGTGCCATTGATTGAAGAACAACTCCCTGGCGCTATTTGTGCACTCTACTCTTCGTCGGATACGTTCATGTTGATTGTTAACTTCAGGGCGACAAAATCGCCTGGTGTCTCCTCAGGTTTGCTACCACTCAGGCTTCTGCCGTATGAGAGCCCGTTGCCAAAAATAGCCTTCTCTGCGCCATTTGCAGTGGGTAACGATTGCACCATATTCCCGTCTGCAGAGATAACATCTGCCTCAAAATAGGTCCTTTTTTCGTCATGATACATCGATTGGCAGGTCAGGAGAGAACCACCAACACCAAAGAAGTGGGGGCTTTTTTTGCTTATTACCAGATCCAGTGACGAAAGTTGAAAATAGAGAGTATTAAGATCGAGGAATCTAAAGGTAACACCCTGGCATTGAGTCAAGTCTGAACCTTGACGGTGCAGCAATTTGTTGGGAATGATAACGTATAAAAAGGTTTCAGCACTCTCTTTAAGATCACCATAAATACTATATTTAACGCTGCCCCAGTTGTGAGGACCGTAAACAACAATGCCACTTTTCTTGCCATCTAAGTCGGTTGTGTAGTCGCACCGGGTCAGGATTTTATTATCAAAGAACACCTCAGCCTTGC
>JAQFVO010001109.1 GCA_027942505.1 Endozoicomonas sp.
CCAATGCTGGTACAGTTTTTATTGAATCGGGTGAGTTGATGGACTGAGTACTGACATGGACTCGGCCTGCCGCTGATGAGGGTGTCGCAAAAAGCATAAAAGCGTTGAACCGCAAAGACACCAAGGCACAAAGGAAGCCTTTTTTGTCTGCCGGGCGTAGCCTGAGCAGGCTCGGAAAATACTTTGTGTCTCCGTGTCCTTCGTGGTTCAAGGCTTTAATGCTTTTTGCGACACCCTCATCAGCGACAGGCCGAGTCCCTGTCAGTACTCAGTCCATCAACTCACCCGATTCAATAAAAACTGTACCAGCATTGGCACAGGCCGACCGGAAGCGCCTTTCTCCTTACCCGATAACCAGGCGGTACCGGCAATATCCAGATGCGCCCAGGGGTAGGCTTCAGCAAATCTGGCCAGGAAGCAGGCAGCAGTAATGGTGCCTGCGGCCGGGCCACCTATATTGGCCATATCGGCAAAGTTGCTGTCCAGCTGCCGGTTGTACTCTTCACCCATCGGCAGTTGCCAGGCGCGGTCCATCGCCTCATTGGAAGCGTCTAGCAGTTCCCTGGCCAGCTCGTCGTTATTGCTCAGCAAGCCAGAGGTGTGATTACCCAGGGCAACTACGCAGGCGCCGGTCAGCGTGGCAATATCAACCACTGCTTCAGGCTTGTAACGCTCGGCATAGGTCAGCGCATCGCACAGGACCAGGCGACCCTCGGCGTCGGTGTTGAGAATCTCAATGGTTTTGCCCGACATGGAGGTGACGATATCGCCCGGGCGAGAGGCGCGGCCACTGGGCATGTTCTCGGCGGCGGCCACCATGCCGATTACATTGATGGGTAAATCCAGCTGGATAATGGCATTCATCACGCCAAAGACGCTGGCGGCACCGCACATATCAAACTTCATTTCATCCATGTTGGCACCGGGTTTCAGGGAGATGCCGCCGGTGTCAAAGGTGATGCCCTTGCCCAGCAGGACCAATGGTTTGGCACCACGCTTGCCGTTTTTATACTCCATGCAGATCAGGCGCGCTTCCTGGTCTGAACCGGCGCTGACCGACAGGAGGGAACTCATGCCCAGTTCGGCCATCTGCTTTTCATTAAGGACTTTGGTGGTCAGTTTGGTGTGCAGTTTGGCCAGGTTTTTGGCCTCTTCGGCCAGGTAGGTTGGGTGGCAGATGTTGCCGGGCAGGTTACCCAGGGTGCGGGCAATATTGCGACCCTGGCCGATGGCCTGGCCGACGGTCAAACCAGCTTTTACCTCATCAGCATTTTTACGGTCCGCCAGCAGGATGATTTTTTTCACACCCCTGGCGTTTTTTACGCCCTGACCTTTACCAGTGTCGTTTTTAAACTGGTTGAACTGATAAAACCCATACTCAATGGCTTCCACCAGTTGGCGGGTGACCCACCTCAGTGATTGGTCCTTGACGATGATCTCTTCAATGGCAATGGTGGCTTCGCGAGCATTGACCGATTGCAGTGCACTGGCAAGATTGGTCGCGAGTTTTTTCAGCTGAGCGTCACTCAGTGGCACGTCACTGTCACCCATTGACAGCAGCAGCAGGCGTTCAAACGGGCCGGCTGAATGAAGAATCAGCGAGTGGCCGGGTTTGAAATCCAGGTCACCTTGTTTAAGGACGATACTCAGCTGGCCTCCGGTCAGAGAGTCTATGGCTGTGGCTGAGTCGGGCAGAGTTTTTTTATGGACGCCAACAACAAGACAGGCAGTTTTTTGCTTCTCTGCGGCGCCGCTCTTAACAACGAATTCCATAGTCTCTCCCAGGGGACAAATTATGCGGTTTCATGGATAATAATACGGTTAAGCCGATTCAACCAGACGCTTGGGCGTAGTAACGGGTAAATTGGACTGGTCGTCGGCGTGATAATTGTACGACGATAAACTTATAGTTGAAAACGGTTCTGTTTACTACGTCGGTTGACGTATATTTGTCCGACTATCGATTAGCCAGATTGTGAAACTTTCCTGAACATGCCTTTGATCATATTTCGCTATTTATCACGACAGACGTTGCAGGTGATGCTGGCAGTGACTTTCGTTGTGCTGCTGATCATCATGAGTGGTCGTTTCGTCAACTACCTGGCCCAGGCAGCCACCGGTACTCTGAAAGCGGAATTCCTGTTTGCCATCATGGGCTACCGGATTCCGGAGTTTCTGGTCATGATTGTGCCGCTGGGCCTGTTTCTGGGGATTATCCTGGCTTACGGCAGGCTCTATGTAGATAACGAGATGACGGTGCTCAGTGCCTGTGGTCTGTCCGATAAACAGCTGCTGCTGATGACCATGATTCCGGCCGCCGGCGTTACGCTGCTGGTGGCCCTGCTCAGTCTGTCCCTGGCGCCAATGGGTATCCGCGAAGTGGAGCATATCTTTGCTCAGCAGCGTGCCCTGACCGAGTTTGACACCCTGGTGGCAGGGCGCTTTCAGAAGTTTGGTGGGCAGCGCGTCACCTATACCGAGTCACTGTCTGATAACAAGCAGCAGATGAATCAGGTGTTCATCGCCAACCATAATGCCAACAGCAGCAGCGTCGGCACCATGACGCTGATGCTGGCCCGCGGCGCACGGCTTGAGGCCAGTACCGTGGAGGGCGGGCAGCGTTACCTGGTTCTCAGCGAGGGTTATCGTCACGATTTGACACCGGGGGCGCTGCCTGTGCGCTCCACCGAGTTTGTTAATTACGGCTTGCGGATGGAAGAGCGTCAGGCAGGGCAAGAGATCAGCAAGGAGAAGGCACTGCCCACCAGTACCCTGTTAACTGCTACGACGGCAGGTGCCCGGGCCGAGCTGCAATGGCGTATCTCGCTGCCGTTGCTGGTGCCGGTGGTGGTGTTGCTGGCGCTGCCGTTGTCCCGGGTCAGTCCACGTCAGGGCCGTTACCTGAAATTATTGCCGGGTATTTTGCTCTATCTGCTCTATCTCTCCTTGTTGCTCAGCGGCCGGGGAGCCATGGAAGATGGCCGTCTGCCGGCCAGTATTGGCTTGTGGCCCATTCATGGCCTGTTTCTCCTTATTGCCCTGGTATTAAACCTGATGGCACCCGCCAGACTCTGGCTTATGCGCCGGAGGGCAGACAATGCGTAAGCTGGACCGCTACATATCGCGCAATGTTTTGGGGGCCACTGTGCTGGTGCTGGTGGTGCTGGTTTGTCTTGAGGCGCTGTTCTCGTTCCTGGGTCAGCTTGAAGACGTGCAGGGGGACTACCAGTCGCTTGATGCGCTGATCTTCACGTTGCTGATGATGCCCAAACGGCTCTATGAGCTGATTCCCGTCTCATCCCTGGTGGGCTGTCTGGCCGGACTGGGCTCCATGGCCTCCAACAGCGAGTTGGTGGTGATGCGCGCTGCCGGTGTCTCCCTGTGGCGCATACTGGTGGGCGTGATGAAGCCTACGGTGGTGATGATTCTGGCTGGCCTGGTACTGGGCGAGTACCTGGCGCCCATGACCGAACAGATCGGCGAAACCCGCAGAGCCATTGCCCGTTCCGGCAGCGGCACCTACTCCGGGGCCGGTTTCTGGCACCGCGAAGGGCAGGAGTTTATGTACTTCAATGCGGTGGAGCCTAACGGCGTACTCTATGGCGTCAGCCGTTATCGGTTTGACGACCTGATGGCGTTACAGGAGAGCTCATTTGCCAAACGGGGTATTTTCCTGGGTGATCACTGGTTGCTGGAAGAGGTGACCAGTATGCGCCGCGAGAATGACGTGTTCGTCACCGAACAGCACCAGATACTGCCGTGGGATACCAGCCTGACCACCACGCTGCTGAAGGTGGTCGTGGTCAAACCCGAGGCGCTGCCCATTACCGGTTTGCTCACCTATACCCGCTACCTGTCTGCCCAGGGACTGGATGCCGGTGAGTACAGCCTGGCCCTGTGGACCAAGCTGCTGCAGCCGCTGTCCATCCTGTCGCTGGTACTGGTGGGCATCTCATTTGTGTTTGGCCCGTTGCGCTCGGTCAGCATGGGGTTGCGGATCTTTGCCGGGGTGATCACCGGCGTTGTCTTTATGATTGTGCAGAACCTGATGGGACCATCGAGTCTGGTGTTTGGTTTTCCGCCCGTTTTGTCAGTGTTGATTCCTGTCTTCATCTGTCTGCTGATCGGTATGGTACTGTTACGCCGGGCGGGCTGACAGGCATGGGCTGGTTTTCTCTGCTAGGCTTCCTGCCGTTGCCTCTGGCAGAGATGCCGATGAACGCACTAAAACCAAAAATACCTGCTTTTGCCTGCCCGGAGTTCAACGCCACCTGCCCGGTGTGTCAAAAGGGTTTTGGCGATAAAAAAGATGTTTTGATTGCTGCCTGCCAACACCGTTACCACGATCAGTGTGTCAACAGGTCGATGCAATATTGCAGGCGCAGGATCTTCTGCATCGTTTGTCGTGTCGACGCTCTGCCCATGGTGCGCAGCTGTGGATTACGACTCTATGAGTTTTCCAGCTATTGTGAAGCGTTGCCCCTGGCGCTTTGTCGCTATGGTGATGCAGATTCACTGCGGCAAGTACTGGCGCTGGATCGAGGCGTGGCGCAGGAGTCTTTTCGTGATGCGTTGACTTGGCTGCTCACGCCGTTGCTGCATATTGCTGCTGCCAACGGCCAGGTGGAGTGCGTCAAGGTTCTGCTCGAGAGTGAGGCCAAGGTCAATGCCGTTGATGGCCGCGGCTTGACGGCCCTGCACCTGGCTGCC
This sequence comes from Endozoicomonas sp., assembly GCA_027942505.1. GTDB lineage: Bacteria > Pseudomonadota > Gammaproteobacteria > Pseudomonadales > Endozoicomonadaceae > Endozoicomonas. The sequence continues at coordinate 4,711 of JAQFVO010001109.1, forward strand.
AGAAAGGGCCATCAACTGTGTGTGCAACAGCTACTCAGTTGCGGGGCAGACGCTGATATACGCTCCTTCGGAGGCTGGGCGCCCTTGCATGCGGCGGCCACAAACGCAGACGCTCACTGCCTGCGGCTACTGATTGCCGACTCGACCAATGTCGACATCAAAGCGAAAAATGAGTGGACGCCAATGCACTGCGCGGCCATGAGTGGCAGCGTCGAATGTCTGCAGGTGCTGTTGGAGAGGGGCGCGCCGGGTGCTGCTACGTTGTTCAAAAAGTGGACGCCAATGCACATTGCCGCCCGCTATGGCCAGCTTGAGTCTCTAAGGGTTCTTCACCGCTGGCGGTTTGATGTTAATGCCCGCAACGTCGAGCATAAAACCCCCTTACATGAAGCGGCCCGGTTCGGTTTCGCTGAATGTGTTGCGCTGTTGATCGACTTCGGGGCAGTCGTTGATGCCAGGGATCACCGCGGTAATACCCCCCTGCACATCGCCATACACAGAGATAAATCTTCGTGTCTCAAGGTTTTGGTCGGCTGTGGGGCTGATGTCAATACTTGCAACCGCAACGGGATGAGTCCCTTGCATTTAGCGGCCACACACCAGGCCGTTGAGTGTGCACGAGAGTTGCTGAATAACGGTGCCGACATTGCCGCTACCAGCGATTCAGGGCTGATGCCGGCGCACATTGCTGTCCGCAAAGGTCATGTCGAGTGCCTGCGAGTCATGATCGACATGGCCGGTCGTGTTGATGTTCGCGATGACAAGGGGGCCACCCTCCTGCACTATGCGGCTAAGTATGATCTCCCGCAGTGCGTGTCAATCCTGGCCAGGAGAGGTGTCGACGTCGATGCCACCAATATGCGTGGATGGACCCCGCTGCATGTTGCCGTTCGCGCTGGTAACACTCGTACCGCTAAGGAGCTGATCCACTGCGGTGCCAACATTGAGGCGGTGACGGACTGCACCCGGACGGCCCTGCACATTGCTGTGCGCGAGGAACAAATGGCGTGTGTGCGGTTGCTGATTGAGAGTCACGCCAATGTCAATGCGCCCACCGATCAGGGGCAGACTGCGCTACATATTGCCGCTGGCATGTCCCACATTCTTGATTGTCTGCATGCTTTGTTAATATGCCCCGGGGTGGATGCTGATGCCAGAGATGAAAAAGGAGCAACGCCGCTGCATCAGGCCGCAAAAAAACGGCGCCGTTCATGCATCCTGGAGTTGCTCGACTGGTCGGCTGATATCAATGCTTGTGATAAGCAGAGTTTAACGCCCCTGCATTACGCCGTTGAGGCCAATGATTTTGCCGCGGTCAGGTTGTTGTTGGAACAGGGGGCGGATAAAACGGCGGGTGTAGGCATACGGGTCAACGATAAATAACCTGCAACCTCAATGGATTGACGACTTTTAATCATTTGCATTGATATCCCAACACTCCGAAGAAA
>JAQFVO010001123.1 GCA_027942505.1 Endozoicomonas sp.
CCTCGAAGCCATGGCGCAAGCCCTGTTTAAAAGCTGGTTTGTGGATTTTGATCCGGTGATCGATAACGCACTGGCGGCGGGGCATGAGATTCCCCCCGAGCTGCAAGCCCGGGCAGAAGCCAGAAAGTCTTTGCAGGCTCGTGCCGAACAGCGCGAAGCCTCCCTTTCGGGCGACCGCACGGAACAAGAGAGCGGTGACATTTTACCGGAGTCTATCCGTCAGCTATTCCCCAACCGCTTTGTGCTGGACGCCCAGATGGGGTGGATTCCGGAGGGGTGGGAGGTTAAGCCTGTTGGACAAGTAATTGATAATGTAGGCGGTGGTACTCCACGTACAAATGAAATGGCATTCTGGAATGGTGGCATTCACTCGTTCTGTACTCCCAAGGATATGTCTCTGCTGACAAGCAAAACACTTCTGGCAACTGAGCGCCATTTGACTGATACCGGTGTTGCCAAAATAAGTTCAGGCCAGCTACCCCAAGGAACTGTTCTGATGTCATCACGAGCGCCTATTGGGTATCTGGCTATTTCAGATATTCCCGTTTCCGTAAATCAGGGAATTATTGCCATGAAACCTACCGGAGCATTTGGTAGTGAGTTTATTTTGAGCTGGGCTGAGGCAAACATGGAAGAAGTTATTGCCCGTGCCAATGGCAGCACATTCCTTGAAATCAGTAAGAAAAATTTTAGAGAAATACCATTTCTGATGCCGAACAGCGAAGTTTTGCAACAGTATGACAATATTGTAAAACCCTACTTCTCACGCATTACAAACATCCAGAAAGAAGTCGATCAGCTAGCCAGACTCCGAGACACCCTACTCCCCAAGCTAATCTCCGGCGAACTACGCTTACCGGTCGAACAACAACCAGCCAAAACCGTCATCGCCTGAGGGATACCATGACCGACCAGCCTGCCTCACAAGATAAGCATGCCCTGAGCCATTCGCTGCTACAGGCCATCCGTGGGGTGCTGGTGCAGGCACGTAGCCAACTTCAGCAAACGGTTAACCAGGCCATGGTTCAGACGTACTGGCAGGTGGGGCAGCTAATTGTCGAGCATGAGCAACAGGGGAAGGCCCGTGCAAAATACGGTAAACAGCAGTTGCAAACCCTGTCGGAGCAGCTGACCGCCGAGTTCGGTCGTGGGTTTGATGTTCGCAATTTGCGGAATATGCGGGCCTTTTACCTGGCATTTCCAAAACGGAACGCAGTGCGTACCGAATTGAGCTGGACTCATTACCGCCGACTGATCCGAATTGAAAACCTGAAAGCCAGAGACTGGTATATGCAGGAAGCGATCGATCAGAATTGTAACAGCGTTTATGAAACATACGGGCTAGTACATCATTTCAATGAGATTGACGTATACCATCTCCGTTCACCCTGAGCGGAGTCGAAGGGTGCTTGGCAGGATCTATCATGGGCCGGAGTTTGCGTCCTTCGACAGGCTCAGGACGAACGGAGTTCAGAGGTTTATGATAACGACAACCCGTCAATCTCATTGAAATGACGTACTAGAACACAACACATCAACCAGCTTTCAACAGCTGCTGAGCGGTTTACGCACCTACCTGAAAATGATCTCAGCCGCCTGATGCGTGGTAATCGGTACAACCATCGCACAGCAGTGCCAAATACACGACATACGATGGATAAAGTGATGAAGTTCACCGAAGAACGCCTTGAGCAAGCCATTATACAATTGCTGGGCCAACAGGGTTACCCCCACTTTCCCGGTGATGCTATTACCCGCCAGCCTGAACAGGTGCTGATCAAGCATGACCTGCGGCAATACCTGGCCAGCCGCTATCAGTCCTACGATATCACCGAGGGCGAAATAGAGTCTGTGATCCGCCAGCTGGAAACCCTGCCCGCCAGCGATCTGTACGACAGCAATAAACAGTTCTGTGAATGGCTGTCTGATGGTTTCAATCTCAAGCGGGACTCTTTTTCTGACAAGACGGGCAAAGATGGCGTTAAAAAACAAGACGTCCATATTCATCTGATCGACTTTCCTGGTGCGAATGCTGACGAAGACCACAATATCTACAAACTGGTCAACCAGCTGGAGATTGAAGGCCGGGAGACCAGCCGCATTCCCGATGCCATTCTCTATATCAACGGCCTGCCCCTGGTGGTGTTTGAATTTAAAAGTGCCATCCGTGAGGATGAGGCCACCATTTACGACGCCTACCGCCAGCTGACCGTGCGCTATCGGCGGGATATCCCGCAACTGCTGGTGTTTAATGCCTTGTGCATTATCAGCGACGGGGTGAATAACAAGATGGGCAGCCTGTTTGCCCCCTATGAGTTCTTCTACGCCTGGCGCAAGATCACCGGCGATGAATCGGTGGAGAAGGAGGGCATAAACTCCCTGCACACCATGGTCAATGGCCTGTTTGACCGGGAACGGCTGCGGCGTGTGTTGCGGGATTTTATCTTCTTCCCCGACACCTCCGGCAAAGAAGTCAAAGTGGTCTGCCGCTATCCGCAGTTTTACGCCACTAACAAGTTATACGACAACATACTGATCCACAAAAAACCGGAAGGCGACGGTAAGGGCGGCACCTACTTTGGCGCCACCGGTTGCGGCAAAAGTTTTACCATGCAGTTCCTGGCCCGGCGACTGATGACCAGCCTGGCGCTATCCAGCCCCACCATCGTCATGATTACCGACCGCAATGAGCTGGATGATCAGCTGTCAAAGCAGATTCTTAATGCCAAAAAGTACATGCACGACGAGAACATTGTTTCGGTAACCAGCCGGGCTGAACTGCGTACCCTGCTCCGGGGACACGCCAGCGGCGGTATTTTCCTGACGACCATTCACAAGTTTACCGAAGATACCGAACTGCTCACCGACCGCACCAATGTGATCTGCATCTCTGATGAAGCCCACCGCAGCCAGGTCAATAAAGACCAGAAGGTTAGCATCACTGACAACGGTGTTCGCAAGACTTACGGCTTTGCCTACCACCTGCACCAGTCCCTGCCCAATGCCACTTACGTTGGTTTTACCGGCACGCCCATCGACGCCACGCTGGCCGTTTTTGGTCAACCGGTGGACACCTACACCATGAACGAAGCGGTGAAAGATGAGATCACCGTCCGTATTGTCTACGAAGGCCGTGCCGCCAAAGTGATTCTGGATAACAGCAAGCTGGCGGAGATCGAAAAGTATTACGACGAGTGCGCCGAGGCCGGTGCCAGTGAATACCAGATCGACGAGAGCAAGAAGGCCACCGCCAGTATGAACAGCATTCTCGGTGACCCGGACCGGATTGAGGCACTGGCGAACGATTTTGTTCATCACTATGAAAACCGGGTAGCGGAAGGCTCCACCATCAAGGGCAAGGCGATATTTGTCGCCAGCGAGCGCAAGGTGGCCTGGGCGTTTTATCAGCAGTTGCGAGAATTGCGTCCTGAATGGTTTGAGTTGCGAACCTGTGAGGCCGGTTCCACTCTGACAGAGCAGGAGAAGAAGGACATCGAACCCATGGAACGGGTCAAACTGGTGATGACCCGCAATAAAGACGACGATGACGAGCTTTATAATCTTTTGGGCAGCAAGGAGTATCGCAAAAAGCTGGATAAGCAGTTTAAAAATGAAAAATCCAACTTCAAGATCGCCATTGTGGTGGATATGTGGCTCACCGGCTTTGATGTGCCCTGCCTGGACACCATCTACATTGATAAGCCGATTCAGAAGCACAGCCTGATCCAGACCATCTCCCGGGTAAACCGCAAATACCAGGGCAAGGAGAAGGGACTGGTAGTGGATTACATCGGTATTAAGTCCCGTATGAACCAAGCACTGAAGCAGTTCTCCAAGGCTGATGAGGCCAACTTTGAAGAGATTGAACAATCCATCGTGGCGGTAAAAGATCATCTGGACCTGTTGCGGCAGATATTCCACAAGTTTGATTCTGCTTCATACTTTACTGGCCAGCCTGTTGAACAGTTGAATTGCCTGAACAGAGCGGCGGAGTTTGTGCTGCAAACCGAGCAGCTGGAAAAACGGTTTATGGCCTTGGTGAAGCGGCTAAAGGCGGCTTATGACGTATGCTGTGGCAGTGACCGGTTTTCACAGGATGAGAAGGATCATATTCACTTCTATATGGCGGTGCGCTCTATTGTCTTCAAACTCACCAAAGGGGATGCGCCGGATACCGCGCTGATGAACGCCTGTGTGAAGGAGATGCTGGCCGAGGCCATCAAGAGCGATGGCGTTGAAGAAATTTTCAAACTTGGCGAAGGCTCAGCGACTGAAATTGATCTTTTTGATGACGACTATCTGGAGCGCATCGACAAGATCAAACTGCCCAACACCAAAATCCAACTGCTGAAAAAGCTGCTGGCCAAGACGTTGTCGGAGTTTAAAAAGACCAACAAGGTCAAGGCGGTGGATTTCTCCAAACGGTTCCAGTCCCTGGTGGAAAAGTACAACGAACGCAAGGAAGAGGATGCCTTTACCACCGCCGTACACGATGAGGCCATCAATGGTCTGTTTGACCTGATGGCGGATTTGAAAACAGAAATGGGCTCCTTTGAACAACTGGGTATCTCCCTCGAGGAGAAGGTGTTTTACGACATTCTGAAAAAGGTGGCAGAAAAATACGAGTTCACCTACGAAGAAGACCGCCTGCTGGACCTGGCCACCAAGGTAAAAGCCGTAGTGGATGACAAGGCCCAATTCCCGGACTGGAACCATCGGGGGGATATCAAGGCCTCACTGCGGGTTGAGTTGATTATGTTGCTCTCAAAGCATGGGTATCCGCCGGTGACATTTAATGAGGTGTATCAGGATGTGTTTGAACAGGCGGAGCATTTTAAGGCGGGGCGGGGTTAA